>NZ_JBEXLP010000050.1:0-52567 GCF_040610035.1 Streptomyces sp. NPDC004542 | reverse complement strand
CTGGGCAAGAAGAAGAAGGAAGTCCAGGGCAAGCTCGCCGAGGCCCAGAAGCTGCTCAACACCCTGACGGCCAAGGAGAAGGCGGCCCTCGCCGCCGATCAGGAGCGGGCCAGCCGCTCTTCCACCCAGCGCGTCGACCTCGGCGACACCCCGACCGCCTCCGGCCGGGCCGCCGCCGCCTTCGCCGCCGCCCAGAGCAAGATCGGCACGCCCTACGTCTACGGCGCCTCCGGCCCGTCCTCCTTCGACTGCTCGGGCCTGACCTCCTGGGCCTACGCCCAGGCCGGCGTCTCCATCCCGCGCACCTCCGAGGCCCAGACCGGCATCGGCACCCGCCTGACGCGCAGTCAGCTCCAGGTGGGCGACCTGGTCTTCTTCTTCAACGACCTCCACCACGTCGGCCTGTACGCGGGCAACGGCCAGATCCTCCACGCCCCCCGCACCGGCACGGTCGTGCGGTACGAGTCGATGGACACCATCGGCGGCCCGTTCATGTTCGGCGTCCGCGTCTGACCCGCCCCGCCTCCCCCGTCACCTCGATGTGAGGTCCTTCGGCGCCGGCACGCCGATCCTGCTGCCGTGCGGCGCCGATGCCGTGGAACCGCGTACCACCAGCTCCGGCATGAACACGAACTCGCTGTGCGGCGCGGGCGTTCCGGCCACTTCCTCCAGCAGCGTGCGCACCGCGGCCTGGCCCATCGCCGGCACCGGCTTGCGGATCGTGGTCAGGGGAGGGTCGGTGAAGGCGATCAGGGGCGAGTCGTCGAAGCCGACGACGGAGAAGTCCCGGGGAACCTCCAGTCCGCGCTGCCGCGCCGCTCGTATCGCTCCGAGCGCCATCATGTCGCTGGCACAGACCACCGCCGTGCAGTCCCGCTCGATGAGGGCCGCCGCGGCGGCCTGGCCGCCTTCCAGGCTGTAGAGGGAGTGCTGGATCAGCGTCGACTCGGTCACCTCCGACGACAGGTCCAGCTGGTCCTGCAGCGCCCGCACAAAGCCCTCGATCTTGCGCTGGACGGGGACGAAGCGCTTGGGACCCACCGCCAGGCCGATCCGGGTGTGGCCGAGGGAGACCAGGTGGGCCACCGCCAGCGTCATCGCCGCACGGTCGTCGGGCGAGATGAACGGAGCCTGTACCTTCGCCGAGAACCCGTCCACGAGCACGAACGGCACGCCCTGGGCGCGCAGGTGCCCGTAGCGCCTCATGTCGGCGGTGGTGTCCGCGTGCAGTCCGGAGACATAGATGATGCCCGCCACCGCACGGTCCACCAGCATCTCGGTCAGTTCGTCCTCCGTGGAGCCGCCGGGGGTCTGGGTGGCCAGCACCGGGGTGTAGCCCTGCCGGGTCAGCGCCTGCCCGATGACCTGCGCGAGCGCCGGGAAGATGGGGTTGTCCAGCTCCGGGGTGATGAGACCCACCAGGCCCTCGCTGCGCTGCCGCAGCCGCAGCGGGCGCTCGTAACCCAGGACGTCGAGGGCGGCCAGTACGGACTGGCGGGTGCCTGCCGCGACGCTCGGCTTTCCGTTGAGGACGCGGCTGACGGTCGCTTCGCTCACCCCGGCCTGCGCGGCGATGTCGGCGAGCCGGATGGTGACGGGGACGGACTGTACGGGACGCATGTCAGACTGCCCACCAGACGGCACACTCCCCGGGCAGTACCGTCGTCTCGGCGGCCAGTTCGACCTCGGCGGTGGCCAGCAGCAGTGCACCGGGGGTGGTCAGCGCGACGGGAGCGGCGGTGAGGTTGACCGTGCAGACCAGGGAGCCGTTCTCACTGTCGCGGCGGAAGGCCAGCACGTTCTCGGGGCTGTCCAGCCAGGTGATCTGACGGCCCGCGCCCAGCGCCGAGTACTCGCGGCGAACGGCGAGTGCGCTGCGGTAGAACTCCAGGGTCGAGGTCGGATCACCCTGCTGCGCCTGGACGGTCAGATGCTTCCAGTCGGTCGGCTGGGGCAGCCAGCTCGGCCCGCCCTCGACGGCCCCGAAGCCGAACGGCGGTTCCTGGCCGGACCACGGGATCGGCACCCTGCAGCCGTCGCGGGTCCCGTCCTGGCCGGTGTTGCGGAAGAACGCGGGGTCCTGGCGTACCTCGTCGGGCAGGTCGACGACCTCGGGCAGGCCGAGTTCCTCACCCTGGTAGAGGTAGGCCGAGCCGGGCAGCGCCAGCATCAGCAAGGTCGCCGAGCGCGCCCGGCGCAGGCCGCGTGCCGCGTCTCCTTCCGCGAGGCGCGTGGCGTGGCGCACCACATCGTGGTTGGACAGCACCCAGGTCGCCGGCGCGTGCACGGAGTTCATGGCGCGCAGCGAGCGGTCGATGACGTCACGCAGTTCGGCCGCGTTCCAGGCGGTTCCCAGGAAGTCGAAGTTGAAAGCCTGGTGGAGCTCGTCCGGACGCAGGTAGAGGGCGCTGCGCTCCACGGTCGGTGTCCATGCCTCGGCGACGGCGATGCGCTCACCCGGGTACTCGTCGAGGATGCGCCGCCAGCTGCGGTAGATGTCGTGAACGCCGTCCTGGTCGAAGTACGGCACGGCCTGCGTGCCGAGCAGCCTGACCTGCCCGTCGTGACCGACGTCCGGCAGGCCGACCGCCTTGACCAGGCCGTGTGCCACGTCGACGCGGAAGCCGTCGACCCCCAGGTCCAGCCAGAAGCGCAGGATGGAGCGGAACTCGTCGTGGACGGCGGGATGGTCCCAGTTGAAGTCGGGCTGCTCGGGAGCGAAGAGGTGCAGGTACCACTCGCCGGGCGTGCCGTCCGGTTCGGTGACCCGGGTCCAGGCGGGGCCGCCGAAGATGGACTCCCAGTCGTTGGGCGGCAGTTCACCATGGACGCCTTTGCCCGGACGGAAGTGGAAGCGCTCCCGGAGAGCGGAGCCGGGCCCCTCGCGCAGCGCCTTCCTGAACCACTCGTGCTGGTCGGAACAGTGGTTGGGCACCAGGTCGACGATGACCCGCAGACCCAGTGCGTGGGCGTCGTGCACCAGGTCGTCGGCATCGGTGAGGGTGCCGAACATGGGGTCCACGGCACGGTAGTCCGCGACGTCGTAGCCGCCGTCCGCCTGTGGAGAGGCGTAGAACGGCGAGAGCCAGACGGCGTCGACACCGAGCTCCTTCAGGTAGGGGAGCCGTGCGCGGATGCCGGGCAGGTCGCCGATTCCGTCGCCGTTGCTGTCGGCGAAACTGCGCGGGTACACCTGGTAGATGACCGCGTCGCGCCACCACTCCCGGCGCGCGGAGGCCGAGGTGGGGGCTTCGGTGGGAACCGTGTCGGTGACGTGCTGGGTCATGGAATCCCTTAAGGGGCGTGGGGGTAACGACGGATGTGCTTGCTCGCCGGGCAGATGACGGGTTCCGGCCGGTGTGGGGCCGGTCACGACTTCGTGCCGCCGGCCGTCAGCCCGGAGACGAGGCTGCGTTGCACGAGCATGAACACCAGGGCGGCCGGGATGGTGATGATGATCGCGGTGGCCGAGGTCCACGCCCAGTCGGGCCGCTGGTCCTGGGCGAAGGTGCGGATGCCGACGGCGAGGGTGTAGTGGTCGGACTGCATGAACTGCGTCGCGTAGGCGACCTCACCCCAGGCGGTGAGGAAGCTGTAGAAGGCCGTCACCGCGAGTCCCGGCCTGGCCAGCGGCACGATGAGCCGCCAGAACGTGCCGAAGGGGGTGAGGCCGTCCACCCGGCCCGCCTCGTCGATCTCCTTGGGGATCGTGTCGAAGTAGCCCTTCATCATCCAGGCGCAGAACGGTACCGCCGTGGTGGCATAGGCCAGGACGAGCCCGAGGTAGTTGTCCAGCAGGTGCAGCTGGGACATGAGCAGGTACAGGGGCACGATCAGCACGATGCTGGGAAACATCTGGGTGACCAGGAACGTCCACATCAGCTGCCGGCTGCCCGGGAACCTCATCCGGGACACGGCATAGCCGGCCGTCGCCGCGAGGAAGACGCCGAGCACCGTGGTGCCCGCCGCCACGATCACGGTGTTCCAGAACCACTGCGGCAGGTCCGAATGGGTCAGCACGTCGCCGTAGTTGTGAAGGCTGAGGTGCTTCAGCACCTCGCTCGGCTGCTGCCAGGCGTTCTTCGGCCCCAGGGAGATGAACAGGATCCACACCACGGGGAAGGCCGCGATCACGATGGCGAGGAGCAGCGTGCCGTGCAGGGCGATCGAGGCGGCGGGGCCACGCTCCTCCCGCCCGCGCACCTTGCGGGGACGCGCGGGGACGGGGGCGGACAGCGGGGTGGTGCCGCTGGGCGTGGCGGCGGTCTCATGGGTTGCTGCGGTCATGACGATGGCTCCTTACGCCTGCTCGGACTTCAGCGTGCTGCGGCGGTAGAAGGTCGAGAAGGCCAGCAGGAGAGCGAGGATGATGATCCCGTAGGTCGCCGCCCCCGCGTAGTCCGAGATCCCGTTGAAGGCCTTGTGGAAGGCGAAGGTGACGAGGATGTCGGTGTCGCCGGTGGTGTTGTTGCCCAGCAGCAGGTAGATGACGTTGAACATGTTGAACGTCCAGATGCAGCCCAGCAGGACCACGGTGCTCGACACCGGCCGCAGTCCCGGCAGCGTGACGTTGACGAAGCGCTGCCAGGGCGAGGCGCCGTCCGTCTCGGCCGCTTCGTACAGCTCCTTGGGGATCGACTGCAGTCCGCCGAGCAGGGCGACCATGTTGAACGGAATGCCGATCCAGACGTTCACCATGATGACGGCGATCTTCTGGGACAGGGGGGTGCCGAGCCAGTTCTGCGCGGGCAGGCCGACCGCCTGGATGATCTCGTTGAACACCCCGTACTGGGAGTTGAGCATCAGCCGCCAGGCGAAGACCCCGATGAACGACGGGACGGCCCAGGGCAGGATCAGCATCGCGCGGTAGAAGCCCCGAAGACGCATCTTCCGGTTGAGCAGCACCGCGAGCGCCATGCCGAGACCGACCTGCAGCGCGACGCAGGACACCGTCCACACGACCGTCCACCACAGCCGCGGGTAGAAGTCACCGTCCGCGCCGGACAGGATGTGCCAGTAGTTGTCGAGCCCGACGAAGTCGTACGTGGCCGGGCGGTGGAAGGCGCCGATGGTGGTGGCGACGTTGGACTCGTTCGCGTTGGTCAGCGACTGGTAGAAGCCGTATCCCAGCGGATACAGCACCAGCAGGGTGATGACGATGGCGACCGGGGCCACCATGGCCCAGGCGTACCGGTACTTCTCCCATGCACCCCTGAGCGCCGTTCCACGTGCGCGTGGTGTCCCGTGGCCGTGTGCTGTCTCGTCGGTCTTTCCGGTGCTCGTTGCGGTCGTCATACTCATCGGCTCTTTCACGGACGAAGTCGGGTGGTGCCGCAGCCCCGGGGAGCCCCGGTCGGGGCGGCAGCGGGGAAGTCGGTCCCCGGGGCTGCGTGTCCTTCGGTCACCGTCGGGCGGCTCCGGCCGCGGGTCAGCCGATGGAGTAGCCGGGCAGGAGCTTCTGGAACTCCTTGGCGGTGGCGTCGAGGCCGCCCTTGACCGACTCGTCGCCCTGGAGGATCTTCACGTAGTTCTGGGCGAGGGGGGTGAAGAGCGAACCGACCTGCGGGAGGGCGACACGGGCGCGCGCCGTCTGCTCCAGGATCGGCTTGAAGCCGGCGATCTTGGGCTCCGCGGTGACCTCAGCGGTGTAGGCCGACGTGCGGGTCGGCAGGGTGCCGGTGCCCTTGGCGATCGCGATCTGGCTCTGCGTGGACGTCATGAACTGCGCGAACAGGTAGCCGGCGTCCAGATTGCGGGACCCCTGGTAGACGGTGAGGTTGTGACCCCCGGTCGGGGCCTGTGCCTTGCCGCCGGCGCCGGCCGGGACGGGCGCGAAGCCGAGGTTGCCCTCGTCGCCCTTGAACGCCGTGCCGGTCAGGTCGTCGCCGACCGACCAGGGCCCCTGGATCAGCATGGCGACCTTGCCGTCCTTGAAGGCGGTCTGCATGTTCTGGTAGGCGTTCGCGAAGTCGACCTTCATCGACGCCTCGTCGTTGATCTTCTTCGCGACGGTGAGCGCCTTGACGGCGGCGGCGTCGCTGATGGTGACCTTCTTGGCCGACGGGTCGGCCAGGTCCGCACCGTTGCTGTAGAGCAGCGGGAGCAGGAAGTAGGAGTCCGGGTTCAGGTAGGTGCCGTAGGCCCCCGTCTTCCGCTTGACGGTCTTGGCGTCGGCGATGAACTCGTCCCAGGTGACCGGCGGCTCGGCGATGCCGGCCTTCTTCAGGAGCTTCTTGTTGTACAGCAGGCCCAGGGTGTCGGTGACCGACGGCACGCCGTAGGTCTTGCCCTTGTACTTGGCCGTGTTCAGCGGGACGGAGTTGAAGTCGGCGGTATCCTTCAGCGCCGGGGTGCCGTCGAGGGGGGCGATGTAGCCCAGCTCGGCGTACTCGGCCATCAGGCCCACGTCGGTCCGCACGACGTCCGGTGCGCCCTTGCCGCTCTTGGCGGCCGACTTGAACTTCTGCTCGACGTCGGTGAACGGGACGTTCTGGTAGTTCACCTTGATCTTCGGGTACTTGGCCTCGAACTGCTTGACCAGGGCCTTGTACGTCGGGGCTTCGGTCGCGGCGTCCGAGGTGTCCCAGTAGGTGATCGTCCCGGAGATGTCCTTGGGGTCCTTCGGCTTGCTCGACGAGCCACCGTCCGAGCCACCGCAGGCCGAGGCGGCGAGGGCGAGCACGGTGACCGCGGCGGCGATCGATACGCGACGTCGCATATGAACTCCTTGAGATGGATGCCCGGATCATCCCTCGAGAGGGCAGGGGTTGCCGCCTGTCCCAACCGACGGCCGCCGGGCGCGAGTTGAACATAACAAGGTTGCAATCCCTTGCGAAAGACATTGCAGTGAGATTCCCGGACGATTTCGCGAGCGTGACGACCTCGTTATCTGCGGGTACGGTTGTGCGAGATCATGCGCCAACGCCGCTTTGCTGAAGTGCAGTTGAGGCCAGGCATCCACTGTGGAGCTGCTCTTGCGTCCTCACGACCGCCTGCCCCCGTGCCCGGTGAGCAGGCCCCGGACGACGGCGACCGACCGGGATGCATACCCGCTTTCCGGCTCATCCGAGGGAACGTCAGGTCATTGAGTGCAGTGTCTTGCTGCAGCTTTCATATCTCTTGCAGACGGACTCCGGTGGCGGCGGGCAGGGCCCCGGCGGCGGCCCGTTGCGTGGCGACGAGCTGGGCGCGCAGGGCGGCCGGTACCCGGTCGCGGTCGCGGGGGTCGATCGTGAACGCCGGGTCATCGGCCGGCTCCGGGTGCGCCGGCCTCTGCGCGTCCGTCGGTTTCGACGGAACCAGCCGGAGCCGGTGGTCGCGCTGTCGGATCGGTGGGGAGCAGATGCACGGTGGTCGCTCCGAGCAGGGCGCCGTCCTCGCCGCGTTGGGTGGCGACCACCTGGCGGCCCGCCCGGGCCTCGGTGATCCGGCCGCGATCGCGGGGGTCGACGGTGAAGGCCTGGTAGTCCGCGAACTCCGGATGGGCGGCCCGCTGGGCCTCGGTGAGCCGAGTGGGGGTCAGGCGCAGCCACCGGCCCTCGTCCGACAGGGACCCGTGCTGGAGGGTGATGCCGCCGTCCGGCGCGTACACGAGCTGCTGACTGGCGACTCCGGCACCGGTACCCCGCCACACGACGGTGGTGCCGTCCAGCCAGGTCGCGGCCGACGTGCCGAGGTCCAGGCCGAAGGCGCCACCGAGGGAGGGCGTGAGGTAGGCGGGATCCCCGGCCACCCGCCAGACCTCGTGTCCGTAGAGGGAGAAGTCGAGGCTCTCGTCCGTGGGGACGTCCTTCTCCTCCTTTTTGTGCAGGAGGTAGCTGAGGGAGTTCGCGTGGTCGGTGAGCGGGACCTCGAAGACCAGGCCGAAGGAGTCGCGGCGCACGGGCCGGATGGGGTCGTTCCACTCCGGCGGGTGCGCCGCTCCGGTCCACGCGTGAAGGCCCCAGCCGTCGTAGTCGCCGTCGGGCCGGTGGTAGTGGATGACCGCCGTCGTCGGGTCCTGCGGCGGGTACGCGTCCACGGGCCGGGTACGGGTCGCCGTCGTGCTGCCCTGCTCGGTCCACACCTCGGGGGCCGCGGCGAAGTCGAGGGTGCGCTCGGGGCCGTCGGCGGTGCCGTCCTTCTCCACGGTGAAGGAGACGTCGGTGGCGCCCTCGGGCGGGGCGAACCAGGCGAAGGCCCCGTAGGCGTCCCGGCCGCTGAAGTCGGCCGTGCGGCCGTCGGCCGTCCGCATCCGCAGTCCCGCGTAGTCCCCGTCGGTGCGCCGGTAGTGGACGACCGCCCAGTGGCGTCGCGCCGTCGGTCTCGGGACCGCCGGTGCCTGGCCCGCGCTGCTCGTGGCGAGGCCGCTCGCGGTCCGGCCGGCGCTGTCGACGACGACCGCCTTGTACCGCAGCGGTGTGCCGGCCGGGACCGAGGCGGCGATGTTCTGGGTGATGCGGTAGGGGGCGTGGTCGGCGGTGCCGAGTGTCCGCCAGGCACCGTCGCCGGTCCGGGCGGCGAAGACGACCCGGTTGTGCCCGCCACCGGTGACCTCGGCGGAGATCTCGACGGTGCCGGTGGCGCCCGCGTCCGGGGCGTGGAGCGTGAGGGAGGGCTCGGTCCCGGGCGGGGCGAGCGGCCGTGTCGCCTCGTACACGACCGACGACAGGGCCGGGACGGTGACGGTGGTCCTCCCGTCGGCGTCGGTGCGCAGCCGGCCGGTGGTGCCGTACAGCGCCCGGTACGGCATGTCGGCCGAGCCGGTGGGCAGGGTGACGGTCCTGTCCTCGGCCGCGTTGTTGAAGGCGACCAGGTAGTCGTGGCCCTGGCGGACGTCGGTGCGGGAGAAGGCGTACACGGAGCCCTCGGAGCAGCGCTCGGTCTGGACGCCGTCGCGCAGGGCGGGATGGTGCCGGGTCAGCCGGGAGAGGGCGGCGATGGCCCGGTAGAGGGGATGCGTGGGGTCGTAGGCGTCGGAGGCGGCCGTGCGGTCGGTGCCGATCTCGTCGTCGTCCAGGTAGTCGGGGACCTTCGAGGCGAACATCGTCTGGCGGGCGTCCACGTCCCCGCCGGAGCCGGTGAATCCCTGCTCGTCGCCGGAGTAGATCACCGGGTTGCCGCGCGAGAGGAACATCAGTTCGTGGGCCAGACGGTCCCGGCGCAGCAGGTCCGCGTCGCTCGCGCCGGGGTTGTCCTGGGAGACGAAGGTGCCGATCCGCCCCATGTCGTGACTGCCGAGGAAGGTGACCTGGCTGTAGGCGTTCGTCTTCTCCGTGCTGTAGCGGTAGTCCTGCGCGAAGACGTGGGCGAGGTCGGCCGCGGGCCCGCCGCGCGAGGCGAAGTTGCGGGCGGCGGCCTGGAACGGGAAGTCGAGCGTCGCGTCGAGCCGGCCCTGAGTGACGTAGGGGGCGGTGATGGACGCGTCGGCCGAGAACGCCTCGGCGAAGAGGAAGAAGTGCCGGTGTCCGTGCCGCGCCGCGTACGTGTCGAGTGCGGTGGCCCACTGGGTCCAGAAGTCCATGCCGACGTTCTTGGCCGTGTCGACCCGGAAGCCGTCCACGCCGTAGTCGTCGGCCCACTTCTCGTAGATCCTCTCCATGCCGCGCACGACCTCGGGCCGCTCGGTCCACAGGTCGTCCATGCCCTGGAAGTCGCCGTACAGCGCGCTCTCCCCGGCGAAGGTGGAGTTGCCGCGGTTGTGGTACACCGACGGGTCGTTCAGCCAGTCGGGCACCTTGCGGTCCTGCGGGTCGGTGGAGACCTGCGGGGTGTACGGGGCGCCGGACGCGTCCGTCGGCCGCATGCCGGTGCTGTCGTCGAAGGGGCGGCCGTCGGTGTCGAGGTAGGGGTAGGCGCCCTTGCTGCGGTATCCGTACCGCTGCTCGGCGTAGTCGATGGTGTCCGCGGTGTGGTTGGTGATGACGTCGAAGAAGACCTTCATGCCCTTGGCGTGAGCCTTGTCGATCAGTTCCGACAGGTCGGCCTCGGTGCCGAAGTGCGGGTCGACCCGGGTGAAGTCGGTGATGGCGTAGCCGTGGTAGTTGCCGGTCGCCCTGCCGTCGCGGACCGTCACGGGCTTGTTCTTGAACACCGGTGCGAGCCAGAGGGCGGTGGTGCCGAGGCCCTTGATGTAGTCGAGGTGGTCGATGACGCCTCTGAGGTCGCCGCCCTGGTAGAAGTCCTTGTCGGTGGGGTCGTACCCGGTGGCCGTGCGGTCGCCGCTCAGGCCTCCCCGGTCGTTGGCGGTGGTTCCGTCGGCGAACCGGTCGGGCAGCAGCAGGTAGAACTGTTCCCTGCTCGCGGCCGGACGGGCCGCTTGCCGCGCGAGCCGTGCGTCCGCCGGGGGCGGGGGCTGCTCGTCGGCCGCCGCCGGGGGCGCCGGCGGTGACAGCGCCGTGGCGAGCAGCGCGGCGGCCAGGACGGTTGCGTGGTGTAAGGGGCTGCCGACCACGTGACGCATCTCCTCGGGATGTCGGTTGCGGGCAAGGACGGGGCCACCGCCGTGCGGCGGTGCGCCAGACCGCCCGGCACCGGTGGGGCGGGCCGGGCGGTCCTTGCCCGCGATCACCGTTGGCCGGTGATCGGAGTGCGTCGCCGGGAACGGCGGTCAGCTGCGCCAGGTGTCGTTCAGCGTGACGACACCGCTGGACCCAACGGTGGCCGAGCGGTTGGAGCCGCTCTCCCAGGTGACGTTGCCGGCCGCGTCCTTGCGGATGTACTTGTACTCGAACGAGGTACCTGCGGGCAGGGACACGTCAAGCTTCCAGACGGGGTAGCTCGCCGGGTCCAGCTTGAGGGCGTTGGAGGTGTTCCAGTTGCCGAGGGCGGAGTTGCTGCCGACGACGTAGATGTTCTCGCCCCACTGGGTGGTGGCGTTGACGTTGAAGGAGGCTCCGGTGGTGGGTGTGGGATCGGTCGGGGGGGTGGTGGTGCCGCAGTCCTTCGCCCCGACGTGCAGGGCGAGCGCGGTGTTGGCGCCGAGGGTGGCCGTGAACTGACCGGACGAGTTCACCGTCACGCCCTTGCCGCTCTGCACGTCGCAGTAGCTGCCGGCGGGCAGGGAGGTCTGGAACGTGCGGGTCAGCGAGGAGCCCTCGTGGTTGATGGCGACGTACGCCTTGTCACCGCGGCCGAAGGCGATCTGGTTGTTGCCGTTGTCCCACCAGCTGGTCACCGCCGTGCCGGCGGCCGTGTTGCGGAACTTGACCATGCTCGCGATCTCGCGCCAGGCGTGCTGGCACTTCCAGCCGTCGGTGTAGCAGGCGTTCACCTGCCCGTTGTTCGGGCCGCCGGCATCGGTGTTGCTGAACTCGTAGCCGGAGTGCACGTCGGGCGAGCCGTAGGGCCAGGCCAGCATGAAGACGTGCGCGAGCGTGTAGTTGGCGCCGTCCTTGTAGGTGAGGGTTCCTCCGTTGCGTTCGGTGTCGTGGTTGGTGACGAAGACGGACGCCTTGCCGCTGGAGACGTAGCCCCAGGCCTCGCCGAAGTTCTTCAGCTCGGCGAGCTTCTCGTTGTTGAAGACCCGCTTGAGGTCGTAGGCGTAGTGGAACTCCTGGACGTCGCCGGTGTTGTAGAACTCGGGCGGCTGGACCGCCTCGCCGGAGGCCCCGATGGTCTCCTGCTTCCAGTACACGCCCGGGTTGGTCAGGCGGGACTTGATGTTGGCGAGGTCTTCCTCGGCGATGTGCTTGGCGGCGTCGACGCGGAAGCCGTCGACGCCGAGGGAGAGCAGGTCGTTCAGGTAGCCGGCGATGGTCTTGCGGACGTACTCCTCGCCGGTGTCGAGGTCCGGGAGGCCTCCCATCTCGCAGTGCTGGACGTTCCAGCGGTCGGCGTAGTTGGTGATGGGCGAGGTGCAGTCGTCCATGTCGGCGGCCGAGTAGGTGCCGGGGTAGTTGTACTTGCTGAAGGACGACCCGGCCGTGCCGGTGCCGGAGGCGTTCGCCATGTGGTTGATCACGCTGTCGGCGACCACCTTGACGCCTGCCGCGTGACAGGTGTCGACCATGCTCTTGAAGGCCGAGCGGTCGCCCAGCTTGGTGCCGATCTTGTAGCTGACGGGCTGGTAGGCCGTCCACCAGGAGGAGCCCTGGATGTGCTCGTTCGGCGGGGAGACCTGGACGTACCCGTACCCGTCGGGACCCAGCTCGTCCGTGCAGGCCTTGGCGACGGAGCTGAAGTTCCATTCGAACATCACCGCGGTGACGTCCTTGCCGCCGGGCGCACTGGCCTGCGCCGGCGTCGGTGCCGTGACGGCCACAGCGGCTCCCGCCAGGACGGCGAGTGCAGCGGCCACGGTCTTTCTGGCCATGATTGCTCCAGTGTGAAGTGGGGGTGGTACCGGAGACCGGCCTCGATTGACAACGCGCCATGCCAGGAGGGCCGTTCGATGGTTCTTTCTGCAAGAAATTGCGGTCGAGACCGTACGGCGCCGCTTGCCGCAGGTCAACCCTTCCTGGAAAAGAAGCAGATCAGCAGGCCGTGGTCGAACGTGATCCGTGCAAGCCCTTTCGCAAAGGTTTCATCGGTGTTACCTTCAACCAACTCCGGCCCCCGGTCGAGGGGTTCGCGTGGAGCGCGGCCCCGACGCGCCCGGCCGAGCAAGCCGGAGTGCCGCGCGGTCCCGGCTGCCGTGCGCACCCCGACCGGGTGCGGAGCCGGGCCGTGCGGAGCCCCCTGGCAGGGCCGTCGCGGTCACCCCGGACGGGGCCCGCCGCCGTCAGACGGACGCCAGCAACGGCTGCCACCACGACCAGTGGGTGCGGTACCAGTCCACCGTGGCGGCGAGCGCCGACTCGAAGTCGGCCCGCGGCCGGTATCCCAGTTCCGCGGTGATCTTTCCGTGGTCCACCGCGTAACGGCGGTCGTGGCCCTTGCGGTCCGCGACGTGCCGGACCCGTTCCGGGCCGGCGCCGCACCACCGCAGCAGGCGGTGGACGAGTTCCAGATTGGTCAGGGAGGTGCCGCCGCCGATGTTGTACGTCTGGCCCGGCCTTCCCGCCGTGCGCACCAGCTCCACCGCACTGACGTGATCGTCCACGTGCAGCCAGTCGCGCACCTGCCTCCCGTCGCCGTACACCGGCAGGTCCCCGCCGGTGAGCAGGGTGGCCACGAAGCGCGGAACGGCCTTCTCCGGATGCTGGTAGGGGCCGAAGTTGTTGGAGCACCGGGTCACCCGGACGTCCAGGCCATGGGTGTGGTGGTGGGCCAGCGCGACGAGGTCGGCCGCGGCCTTCGACGCCGCGTACGGCGAGCTGGGCCTGAGTGGGTCCTCCTCCCGTGCGGCGCCCTCGGGTACCGAGCCGTAGACCTCGTCGGTCGAGATCTGGACGAACGTCCGGACCCCGTGCCGCAGTGCCGCGTCCAGCAGCGTCTGGGTGCCCACCACGTTGGTGAGGGTGAACCCGGAGCCGTCCTCGATGGAGCGGTCCACGTGCGACTCCGCCGCGAAGTGGACGATCTCGTCGTGCCCGGCCGCCAGCCGCCGCACCGTCGCGGCGTCACAGACGTCACCGTGCACGAAGGTCAGGCCGGGGTGGCCGCGTACCGGGTCGAGGCGGGCGAGGCTGCCCGCGTAGGTGAGCTTGTCGAGGACCGTGACCGCGACGCCGGGTGGACCCGACGGGCCGAGCAGCGCGCGGACGTAGGCGGATCCGATGAAGCCGGCTCCGCCGGTGACGAGGATGCTTGACGTCATGGGGTGAGCTGCACCTTGCTGTGGTCGCCGATGACAAGACGGTGGGCCTGGGGAGAACGGGGCGCCGCGGCCACGACCGCTTCGCGGCCGATGAGCGACCGCTCGATGCGCGGGGCGCCCTCCACGCACGCGCCCTGGAGGAGCACCGAGAACTCGATCGTGCTGTCCTCGATCCGGCAGTCCTCGGCGATGGCGGTGTAGGGGCCGACGCTGGAGTTGCTGATGACGGCGCCGGCTCCGACCACCACGGGGCCGACGATCCGTGACCCCCTGACCACGGCGCCCTCCGCGATGCGGACCCTGCCCACGAGGACACTGTGCGGGTCGACCTTGCCGTCGACGCGTCCTTCCATCCGGTCCAGGACGTGCCGGTTCGCCTCCAGCAGGGCGTCCACGCTGCCGGTGTCGTGCCACGGCCGGGTGGTCGTCTCCGCCCGCACCCGCAGACCGCGGTCGATCAGCCACTGCACCGCGTGGGTGATCTCCAGCTCGCCCCGCCCCGAGGGACGGATGGCGCGCACCGCCTCGTGCACGGCGGGGGTGAAGGCGTAGACACCGACCAGGGCGAGGTCGCTGCGGGGCCGCTCCGGTTTCTCCTCCAGCCGCCGCACCATCCCTTCGTCATCGACCTCCGCGACGCCGAACGCGCCGGGGTCGGGCACCGGGGTGAGCAGCAGCCGGGCGGCGTCGCGGTGCGCGGCGGCGCGCCGGACGAACCCCGTCACGCCGTCCTGAAGGTGGTTGTCCCCGAGGTACAGCAGGAAGTCGTCGTCCGCCAGGAAGTCCCGGGCGACCGCCACCGCGTGGGCGAGTCCGAGGGGCCGGGACTGGTGCAGGTAGGTCAGGCGCAGCCCGAAGGCGGATCCGTCCCCGACCTCGCGACGGATGTCGTCGCCGTGGTGGCCGACCACCACGCCCACCTCCTCGATGCCGGCGTCGGCGATCGCCCGCAGTGCGTAGTGCACCACCGGCCGGTTGGCGACGGGGAGGAGCTGCTTGGCACGTGTGTGGGTGAACGGCCGCAGTCTGCTGCCGGTGCCACCCGCCAGGACCAGGGCTTTCATGTCGGCCACCGATGTCGCGGAAGTGGCTGGGTCTGTGGTCTCACGGATGTCTCCTTGCGCGAACTCGCGGGGTCACCGGTGGAACTCTCCCGACTCAAGCAGAAGCCGCACGAGCCACGCAAGCACGTTCCGCAATTTTCAGCAACTTCTTGCATACACCGGGAGGTTGGTGTTTGACTCCTGCTCGGCATCACGCAACGGCGTTGCCAGGCACAGCAGTTCGCACGGAAGGGGGTGGGCAGCAATGACAGCTCGGCACCAGCGGGAACAGCTGGAGCGGGAGGCTCGGCACCTGGCTCCGGGCGCCTCCGAGGAGGCGGCCGTCGGGCGCCGGGTCTTCGCCGAGGGGCACGGCCCGGTCCTCACGGACCTCGACGGCAACCAGTACCTGGACTTCGCGGCGGGCACCCTGACCCAGTCCCTGGGACACGGGCACCCGGAGGTCGTGGAGGCGCTGACCGGGCAGGCACGGCGCCTGTGGAACGTGCACGATTCGGCGACACCCGATCGTGCCGCGCTGCTGGAACTGCTGGCCCGGCTGCTGCCCGAACAGCTGAACACCTACGCCCTGTTCTCCACCGGCGCGGAGGTCGTCGAGGCCGCGTTGCGCGTGGTGCAGGCGACGGCCGAGCCGGGCCGCAACCGGGTCGGCGCCCTGCGCGGGGGCTTCCACGGCAAGACGATGGGCGCGCGGATGCTCGTGCACTGGGACGTCGGCCACCAGGCCTTCGCCGGCAACAGCGTCCTCGGGTACTCGGCCTACTGCTACCGCTGCCCGCTGGAGCTCACCCACCCCTCCTGCGGGCTGCGGTGCGCCTCCCTCGTGCGCAAGCACATCGCCGCCAAGCCGAACGTCTCGGCGCTGGTCTTCGAACCCGTCCTCGGTGCCGCCGGCGTCGTCGTGCCGCCCCCGGGCTACTGGGAGCAGATCGCCGACGCCTGCCGGTCCAACGGGGTGCTGCTCGTGGCCGACGAGGTGCTGACCGGGGGCGGCCGGACGGGGACGTTCCTGGCGAGCGAGCAGTTCGGCATCGAGCCCGACCTGGTCACCCTGTCGAAGGGCCTGGCCAGCGGATTCCCCTTCGCGGTCCTGGCGGGACGGGCGGAGCTGCTGCACCATCCGGCGGCCGGCGGGGCCGGCGCCTACGCGTCGACGTACGCGGGCAACCCGCTCGGCATCGCGGCCGCCCGGGCCACCCTGGAGGTCATCGAGCGCGACCGCCTCGTCGAGCGCGTGCGCGTCCTGGGCGAACTGCTGCACGAGCGGCTGTCCGCCCTCCCCTCCCGCTTCGAGAACCTCGGGGACGTGCGCGGCCTGGGGCTGCTGTACGGGCTGGAGTTCGTCACCGACCGGCAGAGCCGTACCCCCGCGCCGCACCTCGCGCGGTCCGTGTACGCCACCGCCCTCGATCTGGGGCTGCGAGTGGCCCTCGGCGGTCACATCCTGCGCCTGGCACCCCCCTTCACCCTCGACGAGCCCCTCCTCGACGAGGGCGTCGGACTCCTCGAACAGGCTCTGGAGCAGGTCCTGTCGTGATCGTCGCGGAGAACCTCGTCAAGGAGTTCCGGCTCACCGAGCGCAAACCGGGCCTGGTGGGCAGCCTCGCCACCCTCTTCACCCGCGAGCACCGGATCGTCCGCGCGGTCGACGGCGTGTCCTTCACCATCCCGGCCGGCTCGAAGACGGCGTACATCGGTGCCAACGGAGCGGGCAAGTCCACCACGATCAAGATGCTCACCGGCATCATGACGCCCACCGGCGGGCGCTGTCTGGTCCGCGGCATCGAGCCCTACCGGCACCGGCAGGCCAACGCCCGGGGCATCGGGGTGGTGTTCGGCCAGCGCAGCCAGCTGTGGTGGGACCTGTCGGTGCCGGACTCGTTCCGCATCCTGCGCCGTGTCTACGACATCCCCGATCCGGTGTACCACCGTAATCTCGCCCTGTACCGGGAGCTGCTGGACATCGACGCCCTCGGCACCACGCCCGTGCGCCAGCTGAGCCTGGGGCAGCGGATGCGGGCCGAGATCGCGGCGAGTCTGCTGCACGACCCGGCGGTCGTCTTCTGGGACGAGCCGACCATCGGTCTCGACATGGTGCTCAAGGACGCGGTACGGCACCTGGTCAACCGGGTCCACGAGGAGCTGGGCACGACCGTCCTGCTCACCAGCCACGACATCACCGACATCGCCGCCATCTGCGACAGCGCGCTGGTCGTGGACCGGGGACGGGTGGTGCACCAGGGCAGCATCCGGGACCTGCTGCGCACCGCCGACCGGCGGTCCGTCGTGTTCGACCACCGGGGCGGCCCGGACACCGGGCGCGCCTGCGCGGAGATCGAGGGCGGGCTGCCCGGGGTGAGCGCCTCGTCGGCCGAGGACGGCCGGATCAGGGTCGACTACCCGGCCGACCGCTTCACCTCCCGGCAGGTGCTCACCTTCCTGCTCGAACGCTTCGACCTGGCGGACTGCTACGCGCCCGAACCCGATCTGGAGGACGTCCTGCGGAGGATCTACGGGGGCGGGCACCGCGAGACGGTCCCGGCCGAGCTGCCCGGCCCGCGCCGGGAGCGTGCGTCATGAGCGGCCCGCTCCACCGGACGCGGGAGCACCGCGCTCCCCTCCCCCGGTCCGCGCGTGCCCGGCACTATCTGCCGTTCGCCACCGGGGGACTGCAGTCCCTGCTCCAGTACCGTTCGACGTTCGTCACCACCGGGATCACGGCCGCCGCCGGCGCGGCGGTCACCGTCTTCCTGTGGCGGGCCGTGTACGCGGGCGCCCCGCCCGGCGGCGGTCCGGGCGGCTTCACGTCCCAGAGCATCACCACCTACCTGCTGGTGGCGCAGGTGCTGCAGATCCTGCACGCCAACCGGGTGGACGACGAGGTCGCCGCCGAGGTCTACCGCGGTGACGTCGCCGTCATGCTGGTCCGGCCCGTCAGCTACCCGGTGGTGCGGTTCTTCGCCTGCCTCCCGGTGGTCGCGGCCAACGCCGTCCTGGTCGGCGTACCGGTACTCGGCCTGTTCGCGCTGATCGTGCCGCTCACCGTGCCGCGCCCCCTGGACGCGCTGCTGTTCCTGGTGTCCACCGCGCTCTCCGTCCTGCTCGCCTTCCTCGTGAACCTGCTGGCGGGGATGACGGGCTTCGTCACCACGAACACCTGGGGGGTGCGCATGGTGAAGCAGAGCGTGGTCGCCTTCTTCGCCGGACAGCTGGTGCCCCTCGCGCTGATGCCGCGGCCGCTCGCGGCCCTGGCCGACGCGCTGCCCTTCCGGGGCATGGTCGACGGGCCTCTCACGCTGCTGCTCGGCCGCTACTGCGGGGTGGCCGGCGCGGCGGACGTGCTGGCCCGCCAGATCGGCTGGGTGGCCGGTCTGACGCTGCTCACCGGCCTCCTGTGGCGGGCCGCGCTGAGCCGTCTGGAGGTGCTCGGCGGATGACCGGCACGGTGTGGCGCCATGTGCGGCTCGCCTTCTTCCTCGGCGGGGTCGGGCTGCACCGGCTGAGCGCGTACCGCGTGGACTTCGCCCTCGGGGCGGGGGCCTTCCTGGTCCGCGTGGGCCTGCAGACGGCCGTGGTGGGCCTGGTCTTCCGGCAGGTGCCCGCAGTGGGCGGCTGGACCTATGACGAGGTGCTGTTCCTGCTCGGCTTCTCGCTGCTGCCCCGCGGCCTGGACCACCTGTTCACCGACCAACTGTGGGAGCTGGGCCGCAAACTGGTCCAGCGCGGCGAGTTCTACCGCTACCTGATCCGCCCCGTGAACCCGCTCTTCTCCCTGCTGTCCGAACGCTTCTTCCACCCCGACGGATTGGGCGAACTGGCCGTGGGCGCCGTCCTGGTGGGCTGGTCCGGCAGTGAGCTCGGCCTCGGCCTCACCCCGCTGCAGTGGCTCGTCGCCCCGTTGCTCGTGCTGTGCGGCGCCCTGATCCACACCTCGGTGAAGCTGCTGTTCGCCTCGCTGTCCTTCTGGACCGTGACCAGCCTGCCGTCCATGTACGCGGCGAACCAGGTGTCCGAGTTCGCCGGCTATCCGCTGGACATCTACCACCCCTCGCTGCGCGCCCTGCTGACCTGGGTGCTTCCCTTCGCCTTCACCTCGTACGTGCCGTGCGTCTACCTGCTGACCGGCGCCACGGGGCTGGTGGTCTGGCTGCCGGTCGTGACGGCCGGCGCCCTCGCCCTCGCCCTGACCGTCTGGCGGCGCGGCATCAACGCCTATGAAATGACCGGGAGTTGAGCTCACACGTGATCCGCGACGAACACCTCGAGCCCCTGCTGCGCACCGCGTCCTGGATGCCGCGCGACCTCCGCGCCGCCCACCGCTACGAAGTGGCCGACCATGCCGAGCTGGGCGCCGGCGACCTGCTGCTGGTCGTGGCGGCCGTCGGCGGTCCCGCCTCGGGCGAGCGGATGTTCGTCCCCGTCCGCGGGGAGCCGTCGGGCGCCGTGACCGAGGCCCGCGGCGAAGGAGCGCACGGACTCGCGGCCGTGCGCCGTGTGCTCACCGGCGCACGGCTGCGCACCACGCGCGGTGGGTACGTGGACTTCCGCCGGGCACCCTCGGCGCCGGCCGGGCAGGTGCGGTCGCTGCCCTTCGACCAGGGCTGGTCCTCCAACTCCCTGTCCCTGGTGGAGGTGGACGGCTCCCCTTACATCCACAAGACCTACCGCCGCCTGACCGGGGCGGTCCACGAACCCGAGCTGCTGCGGCTCATGAGCGGCACCGGACACACACCCGAGTGGACCGGGGACTACACCTACACGGACCCCGTCCACGGGACCCGGCACCCCGTGGGCGTGCTCTACCGCCATGTACCGGGCCGCGGCATCGACGCTCCGCTGCGCGAGAACCTGCGCTCACTGTGGCCGCGGCTCACCGACGGCACCGCGCCGGAGCAGCTCGTACGCTCCCATCTGCTGCCGCTGGAGGCGGGGCTGCGCACCGCCGGGCGTTTCCTGCGCGCCTTCCACCGTGACCTGTCGGCGCGCCTGGGCGCCCCCGCCACCGGCTACCCCGTGGCCGACGCCCTGGCGCGGTCCTCGGCACGGCTGGCCGAACTGGCCCGGGCCGACGCCCCCCTGCCCCGGGAGGCCCGGAACGCGGCCTTCGACGCCCTCGCAGCCGAACTCAGCGCACTGGAGATCGAGTTCACCGACCGGACGACGACCGTCGGGGCCGGCCCCTGTCACGGCGACCTGCACCTGTCGCACCTGCTGTACTCCGACGCGGCCGTCGGTGCCTGGCGCATGAGCGTCATCGACCTGTCGACGCCCGCCCTGTCCCCGGACGACCCCGGCTACGCGGCCCAGTCGCCCCTGCAGGACCTCGTCGCCGTGCAGCGCGCCCTGGAGTACTTCACCGCCGACGAGGCCGCCTTCGAGAGCGCCCGTCGCCTGGGGATCGACTCGGCCGAGACCATGAACGGCTCCCTGGACGGCGCGCCCGGCCTGCCGCCCGCTCAGCGGGCCGTGCTGCACAGCGTCTTCCACACCGCCGGCATCTGGCGCGAGCGGGTGCTGCGGCTGCTGCTCGGCCCCGCCTCCGGCAGTCCGCTGCGGCGGCTGCTGTACCTGCGCCGGCTCCTGCACGAGCTGGGCTACAACCACGACCACGCCCGCCCGTACCACGCCGCGATCGACCTGCGCCACGCGCTCGCGCTGGCCTCCCCCGCCCCGACGACCTACGCGAGGACATGACCGTCGTGAACGCGTTCCGGATGCACATCATCGAGACGTACTTCGAGTGCTGCGGATTCGACCACACCTTCCTGCAGGGCGGCACGTCCGTGTACCTGTGGAACCTGTCGAAGACCTTCGCCGCCCGGGGTCACCGGGTCTCCATCGTCACCCCGGCCCACGGACGGCTCGACGACCTGCGGCAGCGCTACGAGGTGGAGGACCTGCCCTACGAGGACACCTACACACTGCCGGTGGTCCTCGACCCCCGGGTGTGGCAGGGCTTCCCGGAGCGGGTGGATCTGCCGCTGCGCACCACGGCCCACCGCATCCGCCTGGAGGGCGTGGACCTGTACTTCCTCGCCAACGAGTACCTGGACCGGCTGCCGGACACCTTCTACCCGCCCTACTCCGCCAAGGGCCGGGACCTGGTGTTCTTCAAGCCGCTGGTGTTCCAGGTGGACAGTGTGCGGTTTCTGCGCGCCTGGTTCGACGGTGAGAAGGCGATCGTCCACGCGCACGAGCCGTACTACCACTACCTGCTGCCGGGCGCCCTGCGCGACGACCCGACGAAGCTGGTGGTCAGCAACGTGCAGAGCAACATGCCGATCGCCAAGAAGGTGTACGCGCCGGAGGTGGAGCGTCTCTTCGAGCTGCTCGGCGCGGACGTCAAGCTGCCCGGCCCCGATCCCGAGCCCGAGGTGCCCGCGGCGGTCGTGCAGTACCAGCAGCGCACGCACCTGCACTACACCTATCCGCCGGACCACGTCGCGATCTACGAGCTGACCGCCGAACACGCCGACCTGATCGACTTCCTGTCGCCCGGCCAGCTGGACTTCTATGCGGGCTTCCGGGACACACCGTTCGAACCGCTCTTCCGGCGGCTGCCCATCGCCGGCGTGGTACGCCGCAACGCCCACAAGATGTTCGTCGGCGGCTGTGCCATCTCCGACCGGTGGCTGGTCTGGGATCCCGCCGGCGTGGACCGGGCGGAGGTGCTCGGCGGCCTCGGTCTCGACCCCGCGCTGCCGACCTTCTTCCACAACGCCCGCTACGCCGTCCACCACAAGGGCCAGATCGAGCTGATGCGGGCCGTGGACCGGGTGCTGGGCGAGGGGCTGGAGGCCAACTTCGTCATCCGCTGCATCTCCGGCAACGGCATCGACGACCCGTTCTTCCACGAGGTGGCCGCCCGCCATCCGGGCCGGCTGCACTTCGAGTGGGAGCGTGTCGAGGAGGCGCGCGTCTTCTCCTTCGCGGCCGCCTCCGACTTCGCCCTGTTCCCCTCCAAGTTCGAGATGGACACCTTCCTGATCGCCCAGGGCGAGGCCATGGCCGTGGGAGCGGTACCGATCGCCACCGACCAGCGCGGTATGGAGCACTTCCGGCACGCCGACGGCCCGGAGACGACCACCGGTTTCGCGGTGAATCGTTCCTTCGCGGAGGACGACGAACTGCTCACCGCCGCGCTCGCGGAGCGCATCCGGCAGGCGGCGGCGCTGTGGTCGGAGGATCCCAGCCGCTACCGGACGCTGTCCGAGCGCGCCGCGGCCGTCGCCCGGGTCTTCACCTGGGACCACTGCGCCGACCTGCACCTGGCGGCGTTCACCCGGCTGTGGGAGGGCCGGCCCGCCGTCCTGTCCACCGAACTGGCGCTCCGTCACGGCTGGTTCGACCTGCTCACGGACGATCTGGTCACCACCTGCGCCGCGATCGAGCACGGTGACATCGAGGCCTACGAGCGCCGCGCCCCGCTCGACCCTGACGCGGCGCTGAGGATCTTCCGTGCCGCGTGGCAGCGGGCCGACTTCGCCGCGTGCGAGCGGGTGCTCGCACGGCTCCCCGGGGCGGTGCCCGCGGCGGAGACCGCCCGGCTGCGCGACCGTTCCCGCATCCTCCCCGACGGGCGTCTGGAGTACCGGCTCCCGCACGCCGAACGGGTGGAGGTCGTCGAGGCGCGGCGCGGCCCGGACCGGGCCCTGCCCGACGTACACACCCTGGAACGCACGGCGCCCGGCGTGTTCGTGGGCGAAGCTCCGGGCGCCGAAGGCCGGCTGCTGCTCACCCTGTCCTCCGGTCGGGTGACCTGGGACGAGGTGCGTCATGGCTGATCTGCGCACGGTGCGGGCGGTGCTGCTCGCGGGCGGTGAGGGACGCCGGATGGGCCCGCTCGGCGCGGGGCGGCTCAAGCCGCTGGTCCCGTACGGGGGCACCTGCCGGCTCATCGACTTCAGCCTGGCCAACGCCCGCGCATCGGGCCTGGGTCAGGTGCTGCTCCTCTCCCAGTACGAGGAGCGGCTGCTGATGGACGACCTGCACCGGGAGTGGAACACCGGACCTGGCTTCCGGGTGCACTTCGGGCCCTACGACGCCGCCTACCGCGACCGGGAGCCGCCCGCCGAGCTGCCGCGGCGCACCTGGCCGCTGGAACGGGGCACGGCCGACGCGCTGATCCGCAAGGCCGAGTACGTCTTCACCGAGGGCACCGAGGACGTCCTCGTCCTCCACGCCGACCACGTCTACCGGTACGACTACGGTCCACTGGTCGAGGCGCACCGGGCCTCGGGCGCGGCGCTGACCATCGCCTACCAGCGCATCGACACGCGCTGGGTGCACCTGTTCGGCATGGTCCGCTTCGACGGCGGCGGCCGGCTCACCGAGTTCACGGAGAAGCCCGAGAACCCCACCTCCGACCTGGTCTTCGCCGCCTTCTGCGTCTTCGACGCCACCGTGCTGCGCCGGTATCTGACCCAGCTGGACGGCAGCGACTGGCAGCACGACATCAGCCGCGACGTGATCCCCGCGATGCTCGCGGCCGGAGAGCACATCCGCGGCCACGAGGTGCACGGCCACTGGGAGGACATCGGCACCGTCGAGCGCTACCACCGGGCGCACCTGGCCCTCGCCTCGGGGCCACGCGCCCCCCTGCCCGTCGAGCGGATGCCCCGGACGGTGCGGCCGGGGACCGCGCGGCGCTGGGTCCGGGACGCCCCCGGAGTGCGCACGTCGGTGATCCCGTCGGACCTCGTCAACGCCGGGCTCGTGGAGGACAGCGTGCTCTTCCCCGGGGTCCGGGTCGGCGCGGGCGCCCGGGTGCGGCGCAGCGTGGTGCTGCCCGGCGCGGTGATACCGCCCGACGCCGACGTCGACGGGGCGGTCGTCCTGGAGGACGGACACATTCAGCACGTTGCCGAAGGAGTGAGCTCATGACCCTGCGCGAACCCCCCCACAGCGAACGGCGGCCGAGCGACTACGACGTCCTCGTGGTCGGCGGGGTCGGCGTGGACACCATCGTGCGCGTGGACGAACTGCGCGTGCCGCCGGGCGACTCGGTTTTCGTCGAGCCGCTGCGGGACTACGTCGGGCACACCGGCAACGGCGTGGCCCTGGGCTGGCACGCACTCGGCCTGCGCACCAAGTTCATCGACTTCCTCGGCGACGACCCCCAGGGCCGGATGGTGCTGGAGCACTACGCCCGTCACGGCCTCGACTTCAGCCACCTCGTCTCGCCGCACGGCACGCCGCGTTCGGCGAACCTCGTGGACCCCGAGGGCCGCCGCTTCTCCTTCTACGACGGCCGCCACCCCGCCGACCTCCGGCTGCCACGCGACTTCTACCTGCCCTTCCTGCAGCGGTCCGCGCATGTCCATCTGTCGATCACCGGTCACAACCAGGACATGTACGAGGACATCCACCGCCTCGGCGTGACCAGCTCCACCGACCTGCACGACTGGGACGGCCGCAACCCGCACCACCGCCGCTACGCCCTCGACTCCGACTACGTCTTCCTGAGCGCCGCGGCCGTCCCCGACCGGCTGCACACCGTGCTGCGGACCGTCATCGACGAGGGGCGGGCCCGGTTCGTGGTCGCGACCGACGGCGCCGACGGCTGCTACCTGCTCGAGCGCGGGGACGACACGATCCGCCACTTCCGCGCCGTACGCCCCGAGCGTCCGGTGGTGGACAGCAACGGCGCGGGGGACGCCTTCGTCACCGCGTTCCTGCACTCCTGGTTCGAGGGCCGCGCGCTGGAGGACTGCGTGCTGAGCGGTTCGGTGGCCGGGGCGTTCGTGTGCGGGAGCGCCGGCACCCACACCGAGTTCATCGACCTGCCGGGTCTGCGCGCGGCCCGTGCGCGGGCCGCGGTGGACTGGTGAGGCGCGGGCGCATGCACATCATCCACTTCGCCTTCGAGTGCGGCGGGTTCGACAACCGCCTGATGCGCGGCGGACTGTCCCCGCTGGTGTGGAACCTGTCGCGGGAGTACGCAGCACGCGGTCACCGCGTCTCGCTGGTCACCCCCGCACACGGCCTCCTCGACACGCTGCGGCGCGACCATCCGATCGAGGACCTCCCCTACGTCCACGAGCACCGCGTCCCGCTGGTGCTGGACCCCAAGACGTGGCCGGACCACCCGGCCGAGATCACGCTGGAGCTGACCACCCGGGCCCACCGGCTGCGGACGGACGGCGTGGACGTGTACTTCCTCTCCGACGCCTTCCTGGATCTGCTCCCCGACCGGCTGTATCCGCCGCCCGGCACCGAGGGCAGGGATCTCGCCCACTTCAAGCCGCTGGTGTTCCAGGTCGCGGGAGCGCACTTCATCCAACGGCAGCTGAGGGACGAGCGGGGCGAGCAGGCGGTGGTGCACGGCTTCGAGCCGTACTACCACTACCTCCTGCCGCCCCTGTTCGCCGGTGACCCGGCCCTGCGGACCGTGAGCACGGTCGCGGCCAACGCGCCCGTCACGCAGAAGGTGTACCGCCCGCAGGTGGAACGGCTGCTCGAGATGTTCGGCGTGCGCGCGGACCTGGACGCGCTCGAGGATCCGCCGCCCGAGGAGGACAGCCCGCAGGCGACCATGGCGCGGGTTCTCGCCGGCACCCGGATGCACGTCGAGTACGGCCCGGACCACGTCGCCCACCTGCCGCTGGTCCTGACGTACGCCGATCTGGTCGACTTCGTCTCGCCGGGCCAGCGGGACTACTACAGCACCTTCCGCGACACCCCGTTCGAAGACCTGTTCCGGGCCCTGCCGGTGTCCCGCATGCTGCGCGAGCAGGCGCACAAGCTCTTCACGGGAGGCTGCGGGATATCCGACAGCTGGCTCGCGCGGGACCCGCGCGCCGTGGACCGCGAGGCGGTCCTGCGATCCCTTGGCCTCGATGCCCGGCTGCCCGTCTTCTACCACGCCGCCCGCTACGCGGTGCACCACAAGGGGCAGTTGGAGCTGGTCCGCGCTGTCGAGGACGTCCTGGCGAGCGGTACGGAGGCGGCGTTCGTCCTGCGCTTCGCCACCAGCGGGGGCGGACAGGCGGCGCCCGTCGGCAACGCGTACTTCCAGAGCGTCGCCGACCGGTACCCGGGCCGGGTCCACCTGGAATGGCGCCTGGCCGACGAGGACACCCTGTTCGAGCAGGCCGCGTGTGCCGACTTCTGCGTCTTCCCCTCGAAGTTCGAGCTCGACGGCTTTCTCATAGCCCAGGCCGAGGCGATGGCGTGCGGCGCGGTACCGATCGCCACCGCGCAGAGCGTCACGGCGCACTTCGGTCACGCGCTGCCCGCGCACGATCCGCGGGCGACCGGGTTCTCGCTGCCCGGCTCGTTCCGCGACGACGACCCGGCCCTCGCCGAGAAACTCGCCGAGCGCATACGCCAGGCCGCGGCACTACGGCGCGCGGCCCCCGCGGACTACGCCCGGCTGTCGGCCAACTCCCGGATCACCGCACGCGAGTTCACCTGGGCGCGGAGCGCGGACCGGCGCCTGGCGGCCTTCGAGGACCTGCTGCGCGGCCGCCCCAGGCCCTTCCCGGCCGAGGACGCGGTCCGGTACGGCTGGTTCGACGCCCTGCCCGCCGCCGCCTGGGTCCGGCACCGCGGACCCATCGCCCGGTCCGCGGCGCTCCTGGGGGACACGGAGGCCTACGGACGCTGCGCGCCGCTGGACGAGGAGGCGTACGAACGTCTCTTCGAGGCCGCTTACGCGCGGGCCGACTTCGACCGGTGCGCCGAGACGGCGCGGGCGGCTGTCCGGGGCGACTGGGCCGAGCGGGTGCGCGGGCGGTACGAGGTGCTCCGGGATCCGTCGGGCCGCCGGCACCTCGAGTACCGCCACCCGCACGCGCGGCACGTGGAACTGGCGGTGCCCGCCACCGGTGGTACCGGTGCCTCCCGGGCGGGCCTGGAGTCCCGCGCGGAGGCCGTGGCCTCCGACGAGGCCGTGCCCGCGGACAGCGGCGTGGCGCTGATGCCCCTGACACCGTCCGGGGAGGGCGTCTTCCGGGGCGTACTGCCCGGACCTCCCGTCGGACGGCACCTGCTGGTCATGCTGACCCTCGACTCGGGGCGGGTCACCTGGGACACCCTCCGCTACGAGGACCCCGCCGGCCCGCCGCCCTTCCGGCTGGTGGCGACCGATCTCGACGGCACCCTGCTGCGCAGCGACCAGACCGTCTCCGACCGCACCCTGCGCGCCCTCGCCAGGGCGGCCGAGGCCGGAGCACGCCATCTCGTGGTCACCGGGAGGCCCGCCGCGGCCTGCCGGCAGTACCTGGCGGCGCTCGGCTACCGCGGGCTGGCCGTGTGCGGGCAGGGCGCCCAGCTCTACGACGCGGGCGCCGACCGGCTGCTCACCTCGGCCTCGCTCGACCTCGACGTCGCACGCGAGGTGGTGGAACGCGTCGAGGCGGCCCTGGGGCCCCTGGAGCTGGGCGTCGTGACGGCACCGCCGGAAAGCCGCTTCAAGGTCACCCCCGGGTTCGGTGAACGGGTCCGCCACGGCTGGGACGTCACGACCGACCGCGGCCTGCTGTGGACGGACCCCATCGACAAGCTGGTCCTGCACCACCCGAGCGTGCCGGAGGAGGAAGTCGAGTCCGTGGCACGGAGGTTGTGCGGTGACCGGGTCACCGTGGTGCATTCGGTGCGGGGAATGGTGGAGGTACTGCCGCCGGGCACCACCAAGGCGGCCGGGGTGGAGCGGGCGGCGCGGCTCCTCGGCTGCGACGCGGCCGGGACCGTCGCGTTCGGCGACATGCCCAACGACATACCGCTGCTGGCCTGGGCCGGGCACGGCGTGGCCGTGGGCAACGCCCACCCGGCGCTGCGGGCGATGGCCGACGAGATCGCGCCCGGAAACGACGAGGACGGCGTCGCTGTCGTCCTGGAACGCCTCTTCGGCGCCCCGGAGCAGGGGTCATGACCGAGGTCCTGCGCGAGCTGGCCCGCGCCCACGGGACAGCCACCGCCTACACCACCGACCGGGGGCGGCGGGTGGCGGTGGCCCCGGACACCCTCGTGGCCGTGCTCGCCGCGTGCGGGGTGGACGCGGCCACCGACGCGGCGGCCCGCGCCGCTCTCGCTGCCCACCGCGAGCGTGCGGCGGCCAGGCTGCTGCCCGAGTGCGTCGTCGTGCGCGGGGGCGCCGTGCCCTCGCTCGGCCTGCCCGGGAACGCCACGGCCGAGGCGGAACTGGAGGGAGGGGGCACCGCCGCCCTGTCCGGCTCCCTGCCGGCCGGCCGGCACACCCTGCACGTGAGCGTGCCGGGGCGGAGCGAGTCCGCACCGCTGCTGGTCGTGCCGGAACGGCTGCCCGTGCCGGCCGCACGGCACTGGGGGTTCCTGGTCCAGTTGTACTCGGTGCTCTCGCGCCGCTCCTGGGGCATGGGCGATCTGGGTGACCTGGCGGAACTGGCGTCCTGGTCGTCCCGCGCGCTCGGGGCGGACTTCGTGCAACTCGGCCCGCTGCACGCCGTGGAGCCCGGTCCGCTGCCGGACCCGTCGCCGTACCGGCCCGGTTCGCGCCGGTATCCGGATCCCATGCACCTCAGGGTGGAGGCGATCCCGGAGTACGCGTACCTCACGGGTGAGGCACGCCGTAACGCCGACCGGTGCGTGACCCGGGCACGGGCCCTGAACGAGGCCGTGCTGCGCGGCGAGGCGCTCATCGACCGGGAGACGGTGCGCCTCCTCAAGCACGAGGCGCTGCGGGCGGTGCACGAGGTGCCGCTGTCGCCCGGGCGGGCCGCCGCGTTCGCGGAGTTCACCGCGCGTGAGGGCAGCGACCTGACGGACTTCGCCACCTGGTCCGCGCTGGCCGGCGTGCACGGCGGGGCGTGGCGTTCCTGGCCCGCCGGGTTGCGGGATCCGCGTTCGCCCGCCGTGGCCCGCGCCCGCGAGGAGCTCGCCGCCGAGGTGGGCTTCCACCGCTGGCTCGCGTGGGTCACCGACGAGCAGCTGGCCGCGGCGCAGGCGGCGGCCACCGACGCCGGCATGGGGATCGGCCTCATCCACGACCTGGCGGTCGGGGTGGCTCCGGAGGGCGCCGACACCTGGGCGCTCCAGGACTGCCTGGCCGGGGGGATGAGCGTCGGCGCGCCGCCGGACGACTTCAACCCGCACGGTCAGAACTGGGGGCAGCCGCCGTGGCGTCCGGACGGGCTCGCCGCGTCCGGCTACCGGCCGTGGGCCGGGCTGCTGCGGGCAGGGCTGCGGCACGCGGGCGCGCTGCGCATCGACCATGTGATGGGCCTGTTCCGGCTGTGGTGGGTGCCCGAGGGCCGGCCGCCGTCCGAGGGCACGTACGTCCGTTACGACGCCGAGGCCATGCTGGGCGTGCTGATGCTGGAGGCGCACCGCGCCGGGGCCGCCGTGATCGGCGAGGACCTCGGCACGGTCGAGGCAGGCGTGCGCAGGGCACTCGACGAGCGGGGGATCCTCGGCACGGCCGTGCAGCGGTTCGAGTACCTCGGGGGCTCGGAAGGACGACACGGTCCGCTGCCGCCCGATCAGTGGCGGCGCGACTGCCTCGCCACACTGACCACGCACGACCTGCCGACGACCGCGGCCTGGCTCAGCGGCGAGCATGTCGGCCTGCGGGCCCGCCTGGGCCTGCTCACGCGTCCGGAAGCGGAGGAGCAGGCCGAGGCCGCGGCCGAGCGCGACGCCTGGCTGGCGGAACTGGAGCGGCTCGGGCTGCTGCCCGACCCGGACGGTGACGTCGTCGCCCTGCACCGCTTCCTGGGCCGTACCCCGGCTCGTCTGCTCGGCGTCTGGCTGCCGGACGCGACCGGCGACCGCAGACCCCAGAACATTCCCGGCACGTCCACGGTGCACCCCAACTGGCGGCTGCCCGTGAGCGACGGCCAGGGCCGTCCCGTACCGCTGGAGGACCTTCCCGGACGGCCCCTCGTGGCCGCTCTGTCCCGGGTGTTCGCGGACCTCCGGCAGCACCGTGAGAACACTTGAGGAGAAAGATGTCAGGCCAGGTTCTTGATCGGGTCGACCATCCGCCCACGGGGGTCCGAGAGGATCCCGGCGGATTCGACCTGAGAGCGCCGGACGGCACCCGGTACCGCGTCGACCTCGGCACCGGGGTGCTCGACCCGCACAACACGCTGCTCGCCGGACACCTCCAGGGCCGCCGTGTCGTGGCCTTCGTCAGCCCGACCGTCGACCGGCTCTACGGAGACCGGCTGCGCGCCTATCTGGAGGCCCACACCCGGCCCGGCCAGTGGACGCTGCACGTCATACCGACCGGTGAGCACCACAAGACGCTCGCCGCGGCGGAGAGCGTCTGCGCCCTCGCTAAGGCGGACGGTCTCGACCGGCACGGAGTGATGCTCGCCGTCGGCGGTGGCATCGTCGCCGACGTGGTCGGTTTCGCCGCGTCCATCTACGCCAGGGGCATCCGCTACATCAAGGTCAACACCACCCTCGTCGGCCAGGTGGACGTCGGCGTCGGCGTCAAGACCGGGGTCAACGCCCTGCAGACGAAGAACATGTTCGGCGCCTACCACCCGGCCCATGCCTCCCTGAACGACCCGGCGTTCCTCTCGACGCTCGCGCACCGGGAGATCCGCTGCGGGCTCGCCGAGATCGTGAAGATGGCCGTGATCCTGGACGAGGACCTCTTCCGGACGCTGGAGCAGCACCCGGACGCGTTCCGGCGCCCGGGCACCGCCGGGCACCCCGGCCATGCCCACGGGCACCTGGAGACCTACATCCTGCGCACCTCGATGCGGCTGATGATGGAGGAACTCTGCCCCAACCTCCACGAGCACGAACTGGCCCGGCTCGTCGACTTCGGCCACACCTTCAGCCCGGTCGTCGAGACGGCCGGCGGCCACCGCCTGGAGCACGGCGAAGCGGTCGCCGTCGACATGGCGCTGTCCGCGCACCTGGCGCGGCTGCTCGGTCTGGCGGACGACGAGACCTGCGAGCGAATCGTCCGGCTGCTGCGGCGGATCGGGCTGCCGGTGTTCGATCCCGCGACCTGCACACCGGAGCTGATGACACAGGCCCTGCGCGCCTCCTGGCAGCGCCGCGGCCGCAAGCTGCACCTGGTCGTACCGACGGGGATCGGCAAGGCGGCCTTCGTGGAGGAACTGGAGAACGTACCCGGGGAGGTCCTGGTGGCGGCACTGGAGGCGCTGGCGGCGGACGGAGGACGGCGCGATGCCTGAGGCCGTGGTCAACCTGCGGGAACTGCTGGCCGGCAAGGAACGGGACCACGGCGGTCTCGGCACCATCCTCGCGCACCGGGTCTTCGCACGCCGGCCCGGCTCTCCCGGTGCGGACTTCATCGACCTGGCGGTCCTGCCGCCGGGCACCTCGATCGGCCGGCACCGGCACGGCGCCGACCGCGAGACCTACGTCGTATTGGACGGCAGCGGCCTGATGTACCGGGACGGCGAGGAGTTCCGGGTGGGGCCGGGCGACGTCGTCGTCAACGACGCCTACGGCGAGCACGGCCTGCGCAACGACGGTGAGCGGGAGCTGCGGCTGCTCGTCTTCGAGGAGGAACTGGAGGAGCGGCGTGCCGGCTGACGAGGTGTTCACCGTGCTCGACGTGGGCGGCACCACGCTGCGGGTGGGCACCTACGATCCCGCGACGGGAGCCGTGTCCCGGGTGCGCCGGGTACCGGTCGACGGCATGCACCGCGACCCCGGAGCCCCCGTGCCGGTGCTGCAGCGGCGGGTGCTGGAGCAGATCGTGCGCGAGGTCGCCGCGCACACCGGCGGACGGCAGCCGCGGGCGCTGGGTGTGGCCTTCGCCGGGCCGATCACGGCCGCAGGGCTCGTGCTCGCCGCCCCCACCGTCTGGGGACGCCGCGGGGAGCCGTTGCCGCTCGGCGAACTGCTGACGGAGCGGACCGGGACGCCGGCCGTCGTGGTCAACGACCTGACCGCGGCGGCCTGGCGGTACGCCGCCACCGAGCCGGGCGACTTCTGCCTGCTCACCATCAGCTCCGGAATCGGCAACAAGGTGTTCCGCGGCGGCGAGGTCCTGGTGGACGCCGACGGCCACGGCGGCGAGCTGGGGCACTGGGTCTGCGACCCGTCCCCCGACGCGCCGCTGTGCGACTGCGGGGGTCGCGGACATCTGGGCGCCATCGCCTCCGGGCGGGGCGTGCTGGCCGCGACGCGCCGGGCCGCGCGCGTCCACGAGGTAGCCTTCCGCGGCTCCCGGCTCGCCGCGCTGTGCGACGGCAGCCCGGAGCGCATCGACAACCGGGCGATCGCGGAGGCGGTCCGCGCCGGTGATCCCTTCGGCACCGAGGTGCTGCGCGGCACCCTGACCCCGCTCGCCCAGGCGGTCACCGGGGTGTTCGCGTCGGTCGGGGTGTGCCGATACATCCTGATGGGCGGCTTCGCCCTGGCGGTCGGCGAACCGTACCGGCGCCTGCTGGTCGCGGAGTTGGTGCGGCTGGGCTGCTTCGGCCTCGACCCCGGGCAGATCGACGCGATGGTGTCGCTCGGGGTCGCCGACGACGACCACGGACTGATCGGTGTGGGCCGGCTGCTGGCGGAGCGGACACCCGTGCCCTTCTCCCAGGGGGCGTCATGACCGGTGAACCGGTCCTCGTCGTCGGCAGCGGCCTGGTGGGCACCGGGATCGCCCGGCGGCTCGCGGCGGCCGGGGAGCCCGTGACGCTCGTCTCGCGCCGCCCTCCCCTGCTGCCGCCCGACGGATACGGAGCCCGCTGGGCCGCTCTGGACGCCACCGACGCCGAGGCCTGCCGACGGCTGCTCGACCGGCTGCGTCCCGGGCGCATCGTCCTGGTGCACGGCCCGTCCGACGTCACCTGGTGCGAGAGCCATCCGGAGGAGGCCCGCGCCGCACACGTCTTCGTGGCGGACACCTTCGCCACCCTGGCGCCGGACACCCGGATCGTCATGATCTCCACCGACAACGTCTTCGACGGCGGTTCGGCGCACAACACCGAGAGCACCCCCGTGTCGCCGGCCAATGCCTACGGCCGGGCGAAGGCGGCGGCCGAGGAGGCACTGCTCGCCAAGGCGTCTCCGGCGGTGGCGCTGCGGGTCAGCCTCGTCTACGGCCACGAGCCGGCCGACGCGGGCAAGTGGCTGAACTTCTTCGCCGCGTGCGCCCACCGGCTGCGGCGCGGCGAGCGGGTCGAAGCCCCTGACGACCACTGGACGACACCGGTGCTCCTGGACGACGTGGCCGAGGTGACGGCGGCGCTCCTGCACGCCGAGCACCCGCTGCCACCCGTGCTGCACCTGGGCGGGCCCGACCGCGTCACGCGCGCCGAATGGGCCACCGTCATCGCCCGGGCACTGGGAGCACCCACGGATCTGGTGACACCGGTACCACGGGCGCGCACCCGCTACGCCTCCCGCCCGGTGAACGCCTGCCTCAGCAGTGGGGCGCTGGCGGCCCTGCCCGCCACCGGGAGCATCGCGGTCCGGGGGGTACGCGAGGGAGCCCGCCTGCTGGCGTCCGCGTTCACCGGAACTTTGGCCGTCTGACGGTGTGTTCCGGTTCGCCCCGGTGACTGGCGAGACCGTGCCCCTGACCGACACCCCGAACCTTGCCGGACGCTGATGCGTGTGGTGACCGAGTCGCAAGGGAGCGACCATGACCAGTTCATCCGTCCCGTCCGGCTACGACGTCGTCGTCCTCGGCGGCGGAGTGGCCGGATGCGTACTGGCTGCACGCCTCACCGAGGATCCCGGCCGGTCCGTATGCCTCGTCGAGGCGGGCCCCGACTACGGACCGCGGCAGCGGACGTGGCCGGAAAAGATCTTGAATGCCCGTGTCCTGCCGCGCGACGACGTGTGGGAGCGGCACACCGCGTTCTACCGCATCCGGGCCCGGATCCTGGGCGGCTCGTCGTGCATCAACGGCGCCTGGAACACCTGGGGGTCGCACGCCGACCACGCGGAGTGGACACGCGCCGGCGGTGAGCGGTGGTCGGCCCGTGCGCTCGAGCCGTACCGGCTCCGGGCCGTGGAGCGCATGGGGCTGCGCGCCGTTCCGGACAACGAACTCTCGGCCTGGGCCTCGGCCGCGCTCGGGGCGGCGCGCGAACTCGGCTACCGGGAGGTGGACATGGGTGCCCCCGGCCGGCCCGGCTACGGCCGGCCGCTGCTCAACTCGGCCGGCGGGCTGCGCCGGAACGCGGCCTTCGCCTACCTGGACCCGGCGACCCGGTCACGGCCGAACCTGACGATCCTCGCCGATGCCCTGGTGGACCGGCTGTCGGTACGCGCGGGCCGGGTGTCCGGGGTGCACGCCGTCCTGGACGGGGAGCGGGTGACCCTTCAGGCCGACACGTACGTACTGGCGTCCGGCACGTTCGGTTCCCCCGCCGTGCTCCTGCGCAGCGGCATCGGTCCCGCCGCGCAGCTGAAGGAGAACGGGATCCGCTGCGAAGCGGACCTGCCGGGCGTCGGCGCCAACCTGTCCGACCAGCCGGGTGTCTTCGTACCCCTGTCGCCCACGGACGGCCTGAACGGGGCGCTCGCGGCCAAGGAGGCGGCCGGGGAACTGTACAACAGCCGCATGCTGATCCGGGCGGCCAGCGAGTACTGCCCGGACGGGGCGTGGGATCTGCACCTCCTGCCCACGGCCGGCGCGCCGCTGTTCGGCGCGCTTCCGCCCGGGCGGTACGAGGCGGGTGTCTCCGCCTTCCTGATGAAGCCGGTCTCCCGTGGGCACGTCCGGCTCCGCTCGGCCGATCCCCTGGAACCCCCAGAGATCGCCCCCGCCTTCCTGACCGATCCGGCCGGCCGTGACATCGCCGTTCTCCGGGCCGGTCTGGAGAAGGCGGAGGAGCTCGCCGCGGTCCTGAAGCCGCTGGCGGTCCCCTCGGACGGGGCACCGGCCCACGCGCTGTCCGACGCCGGCCTACGGGACCGGGTAGGCACCTACTGGCATCCCGTGGGGACCTGCGCCATGGGCCCGGCGGAGGATCCGCGGTCCGTGGTCGACGGGCAGGGCGCCGTACACGGTGTGGCGGGGCTGCGCGTCGCCGACGCCTCCATTCTGCCGACCGTACCCGCCGCCAACACCCAACTGCCGGTCCTGGCCGTCGCCGAGATGCTCGCCGACACCCTGCGCACCTGACCGACGGCCCTCCCGCCTCTCTTCTCCCCCCCACCCGCACTCACCACGGAGACCCGCATGGCGGCAGTGACCGACATACGCGCGCACAAACTGCTCTACGGCTGCATGGGACTCGGCGGCGGCTGGGACCCGACGCCCTACACACCCGAGGACGTCCAGCGGGCCGAGACCGCGATCGAGGCTGCCCTGGCCGCCGGCATCACGGCGTTCGACCACGCCGACATCTACCGGTACGGCAAGTCGGAGGCCGTCTTCGGCGAGGTGCTCGCCCGCAGCCCCGGGCTGCGCCGACGTATCGTGCTGCAGACCAAGTGCGGCATCCGGCTGCCCGACGGCGACCGGCCCGGCCACTACGACCTGCGGGCGGCCGGCATCCTGCGGCGGGTCGAGGAGAGTCTCGTCCGGCTGCGCACGGACGTCCTGGACGTCCTTCTCCTGCACCGGCCCGACCCCCTCGCCGATCCCGCGGAGATCGGCGGAGCGCTGGCCTCCCTGCGTGCCCAGGGGCTGGTCCGGCAGTTCGGCGTGTCCAACATGAGCGGCCCGCAGATCGCCGCCCTCCAGGAGCACACGGATGTGCCGCTGGTCGTCAACCAGCTGGAGATGAGCCTGGCGCGGCGCGACTGGGTGGAGGCGGGTGTCCTGTTCAACACACCGGACGCCACGCGGAACGGCTTCGCGTCCGGCACGCTGGAATGGTGCGCGGCCAACGGCGTCCGGCTGCAGGCCTGGAGTCCACTCGCCCGGGGCCGCCTGACGACCCACGCGGACACGGGGGTGAACCGGCTCGTCGCGGACCTCGCACGGCGCAAGGACACCACGCCGGAGACCATCCTGCTGTGGTGGCTCCGGCGCCACCCCGCGGGCATCGCCCCCGTCGTCGGCACCACCCGCCCCGAGCGCATCAGCGCCTGCGCGGACGCGGCACTGCGCGACCCGGGCCTCACCCACGAGGAGTGGTACGGACTGTGGGTCGCCGCACGCGGCGCCTCCCTGCCCTAGTAGGGCTTCGTCAGGTATCCCAACTAGTGCCCGGCAGGCAACGTTTGCCCGCCACGGAGCGGCGTCCGGTGCGTGCTCTGGGGGAGCGTGCCGGGCGTCGCGACGGGGCGAACGTTGCCTACCGGGGCACCAGAGGTGTCGCCCAAGGCTCACCACCCAGTGGGGCGCGGGCCCGCGGTGCCCCGAATCCTCCCGTCGGCGAGTCCGATGCAAGCAGGATGACGCGCACGAAGGCACTCCTGTCGCCTGGTGGCTCAGGTACCCGTTCGCGACCCATCACCCCTGCACCGGTGAAGCAGCCCGGACCGGTGGCGAACGAAACCGGTGCTGTTCTACGGTCTGGAGACGATCGCCGAGGCGGGCATCACGCAGGTCGGGATCGTGGTCGGGGTCCTCGGCGACAGCTTCGCCGTCGGGGGGCACCACCGAGGAGAAGCCCAGGCGTCCCGGACGCGAACTGGCTCCGGTGGGCGGGTAAACATCCGAGTGCCGAACTCGAGGAAAGGTTCAGCCCATGAACGTCAGGGTCCAGCCGACCGCCCAGGTCGACGAGACGGCCACGATCGGCGACGGAACGACGGTCTGGGACCTGGCCCAGATACGCGAGGACGCCCGGCTGGGCAGCGGCTGCATCGTGGGCCGGGGAGCGTACGTCGGCCCGGGGGTGCGGATCGGCGACCGAGTGAAGCTCCAGAACTACGCGCTGGTCTATGAGCCCGCGGTGCTCGGTGACGGGGTGTTCGTCGGCCCGGCGGCGGTGCTCACCAACGACTCCTTCCCGCGTTCGGTGGACCCGCAGGGCCGGCTGAAGCGCGGTGGCGACTGGGAGGCCGTGGCCGTGGTGGTGGCCGAGGGGGCCTCCCTGGGGGCCCGTTCGGTGTGCGTGGCGCCGGTGCGCGTCGGGCGCTGGGCGCTGGTCGCGGCGGGGGCCGTGGTGACCCGGGACGTGCCGGACTTCGCGCTCGTGGCCGGCGTGCCGGCGCGCCGGATCGGCTGGGTGGGGCGGGCCGGCGTCCGGCTGGTGGGACGGGAGGACGAGCCGGGCGCGTGGGAGTGCCCCGAGACGGGCGCGGTGTACGACGAGAAGGACGGCGGACTCGTCGAACGCGCATGACGCCTGTTTTCAGCTGTTTCCCTCAAAAGGCAAATCCTCGAACATCTAGCGGCATAACATGTGCGCGAACTGTGCAGGGCAAGCACAATGAGCACACAAGCCAGTAGTGCCCAGGGGGGGTACCGGGTGGTGGGGACACCCGTGCCTGCAGCCAGGAGCGACAGCCGCTCCGACGGCTGACGTCTGCCTTGCTTCGTTCCGCCCGGCCGCCGCCGAGGCGCTCTCGAGTCTGCGCACAAACAGGACCCACAGGGGGGTTGGTGTGCCCAAACGATGACCACCACACGTCTGACGGCGCTCGGTCACGAGGACCCGCCGCTGTTCGCGCTCGCCGGGCGACTCCTCGCGGTCGCCGAGTCGGGACTGCCGTCGATGCTGCTCCCGGGTGGTGAGGCCTTCGCCTTCACCATGGCCGGCCGGAAGGGTCCCGACGGCTCCTGGACCCTGGAGCGGCGCGGGATCAGCACCCGGTACGCGGCCATCACCGTGCTGGGCGCCCGGTACCTCCCCGAGGACCGCCAGCGCGCGGTGCTCGGCGGGCGTACCGCCCAGGAGTTCGCGGGGCTGCTGGTCGAGTCGCTGCCCGCGGTGACCAACCTCGGTGACGCGGCGCTCATCGCCTGGGCCACCGCCGAGACCGAGCACCCCAAGCTGTCCGACGCCCTGGCACGGGTCGAGGCGCTGGACGTGCCGGGCCGTCCGCAGTACACCGTCGAGGCCGCCTGGGTGCTGTCCGCCCTCGCGGCGGCTCGCGACACGGTCGATGTGGAGAGACGTTTCACCGCAGCTCGGGACCGTCTGTTGCGGGCCCGGATCGGCGACAGCCCGTTGTTCCCGCACGCCACCGCGACGGGCCTGGTGCCCTGGTACCGGGCGCATGTCAGCTGCTTCGCCGACCAGACGTACCCGCTCCAGGCCCTCGCCCGCGCCCACGCCAGCGGCGAAGGGGACGGCGACCCGGAGGCGCTGGCGGCCGCGGAGCGTTGCGCGGCACGCATCTGCGAGCTCCAGGGCGACGGCGGGCAGTGGTGGTGGCACTACGACGCGCGCACCGGCGGTGTCGTGGAGGGCTACCCGGTCTACAGCGTCCACCAGCACGCGATGGCGCCGACCGCCCTGTTCGACCTCGCCGACGCCGGCGGCACCGACTTCGGCGCCGCGATCCGCAAGGGCCTGCGCTGGATGACGGACGTGCCCGAACTGGCCGGTTCGGAGCACCGGGAGCCGATGATCCTCGACGAGCTCGGCGCCACCTGGCGCAAGGTCCACCGGGGCGACCCGAAGAAGGCCGTACGCGCCGCCCGGGGTCTTGCCACCCGGGTGGCTCCGGGCCTGCGGCTGAAGCCGCTGGACCGGGTCTACCGCCCGCTCTCCGTGGACCGCGAATGCCGGCCGTACGAGTTCGGCTGGCTGCTCCACGCCTGGCAGGGGGGCCGGATATGACCGCACGTCGGACGCTGTTCGGAATCGAGCTGGACCCGCTGACCATGGACGAGACCGTGGCGCGCTGCCTGGAGGCGGTGCGGGACGGCAGACAGCTGGAGATCGGCGTGGTCAACGCCGCGAAGCTGGTGAACATGCGGCGGGACGACCGGCTCGCCAAGGCCGTCGCCGGCTGCGATCTGGTCCTCGCCGACGGACAGGCCGTGGTGTGGGCCGGCCGGATACTGCGCGCCCCGCTGCCGGAGCGGGTGGCCGGGATCGACCTGTTCCTGCGGCTGCTGGCCGAGGCGCAGGCCTCGGGCAGCTCCGTGTACTTCCTCGGCGCCAGGCAGGAGGTGCTGGACCGGATGCTGCTGCGGGTGGCCGACCGCTTCCCCGGGCTGAAGGTGGCCGGCAGCCGCAACGGCTACTTCGACGACTTCGAGCAGGCTGAGATCGCGGACGCCATCGCCGGAAGCGGCGCCCACATGCTCTTCCTCGGCATGACCTCGCCGAAGAAGGAGGTCTTCACCGCCGCCTACGGCGCCCGCACCGGAGCCCGGGTCGTGCACGGGGTCGGCGGCTCCTTCGACATCCTGGCCGGGGTCACCAAACGGGCCCCCGAGTCCTGGCAGCGGTGGGGCATGGAGTGGCTCTACCGCGCCGTGCAGGAGCCGCGCCGTCTGGGCCGCCGCTACCTCACCACCAACGCCTCCTTCCTCCTCATGACGGCGCGCGAGCTGATCCGGCTCACCCCGTCGGCCGCTCCCGCGAACAGGAGTCACTGATGCGCGTCGTCGTGGTCGGACAGGGATACGTCGGCCTGCCGCTGGCCGTGCGCGCCGCCGAGGTCGGGCACGAGGTGATCGGCTACGACGTCGACGCCCGGCGGATCAAGAGCCTCGCCGCCGGTGAGTCCTTCGTCGAGGACGTCTCCTCCGAGCGGATCCGCGCGGCGCTGGACAACGGCACCTACCGCCCCAGCGAGTCGGCCCGCGACTGCGGCGGTTTCGACGTGGCCGTGGTGACGGTCCCGACCCCGTTGCACGAGGGCACTCCCGACCTCCGCTACATCAAGGAGTCGGCGGTCACCCTCGCTCGCTACCTGCGCCCCGGGGCCACGGTCGTCCTGGAGTCGACGACCTATCCCGGCACCACCCAGGAGCTGTTCGCCCCGATCCTGGAGGAGGGCTCCGGCCTGACCGCGGGCACCGACTTCCACCTCGGCTACAGCCCGGAGCGGATCGACCCGGGAAACACCGTCTGGGGCTTCAAGGAGACCCCGAAGGTCGTCTCCGGTGTCAACGAGGCCTCCCTCCAGGCCGTCCAGGACTTCTACGCGCGGCTCGTCGACACCACCGTGCCGGTGAGGTCGCCCAAGGAGGCCGAACTCGCCAAACTGCTGGAGAACACCTTCCGGCACGTGAACATCGCGCTGGTCAACGAGATCGCGATGTTCGCCCACCACCTGGACATCGACGTCTGGCAGGCCATCGACGCCGCGTCCTCCAAGCCGTTCGGCTTCATGAAGTTCACGCCCGGACCGGGTGTCGGCGGCCACTGCCTGCCGATCGACCCCTCCTACCTGTCCTGGCGGGTGCAGCGCGAACTGGGGCAGAGCTTCCGCTTCGTGGAGCTGGCCAACGACATCAACGGCCACATGCCCGAGTACGTGACGCGCCGGATCAGCGACCTGTTCAACGCCAGGCGCCGTTCCGTGAACGGCTCGCGCATCCTGCTGCTCGGCCTGGCGTACAAGAAGAACACCGGCGACGCGCGCGAGTCGCCCGCCCTGCGCATCTCCCAGCTGCTGCTGGACATGGGGGCCCAGGTCAGGGCGGCGGACCCGCACGTCGTCGAGAGCCTGCCGATGGACACCCGGCTGGTACGGGTCGAGCCGACGACGCAGGAGCTGGCGGACGCCGACGTGGTGGTCCTGCTCACCGACCACGACGGCTTCGACTACGAACGCGTCGCCGAACACGCCCGCTCCGTCCTGGACTGCCGCCGCCGGCTGCCGTCCGGACCCACGATCGAGGTGCTCTGAACCATGCGAGTCGTCTGTGTAGCCGGGGCACGCCCCAACTACATGAAGATCAAACCGGTGATGGACGCCCTGGAGCGCCGGGGCGCCGAGGTGGTCCTCGTCCACACCGGCCAGCACTACGACCCGGCCATGAACGACGTGTTCTTCACTGACCTCGGCATCCGCCCGCCCGACCGCTTCCTCGGGGTCGGCTCCGGGACCCACGCCGAGCAGACCGGACGGGTGATGACCGCGTTCGAGCCACTTCTCGACGAGGTGGCCCCGGACCTCGTCGTGGTGGTTGGCGACATCAACTCCACACTGGCCTGCGCCCTGGTGACCGCCAAGGCCGGCCCCCTGCTCGCCCATGTCGAGGCCGGGCTGCGAAGCCGGGACTGGAGCATGCCGGAGGAGGTCAACCGGGTCGCCACCGACCGGGTCAGCGACTACCTGCTGGCCCCCTCGCCCGACGCCGTCCGGAACCTGCGCGCGGAGGGGTACCGGGAGGACCAGATCCACCTGGTCGGCAACGTCATGATCGACACGCTGCTGGCCAATCTGGAGCGTGCCCGGGCGTCCGACGTCCTCGGCCGGTACGGCCTGGCCAGGGGCGAGTTCGGCCTGGTCACCCTGCACCGGCCCGGCAACGTGGACGACCCGGCGGTCCTCACCGGGCTGCTGAAGGCCCTGGGCGAGATCGCCGGCCGCTGCCCGCTCGTCCTGCCCGTGCACCCGCGCGCGGCCGGACGGCTGGCCGAGACCGGCGTTCCCGGGGGCATCCGGCTGGTACCGCCCGCCGGTTACCTGGACTTCATCGCCCTGCAGGACTCCGCCCGCGTCGTCCTCACCGACTCCGGCGGTGTGCAGGAGGAGACCACCGCGCTGGGTGTGCCGTGCGTGACCCTGCGGGACAACACCGAGCGTCCCGTCACCGTCGAGCAGGGCACCAATGTGCTGGCCGGCCGGGACCCGGCGCGGATCGTGGCCACCGCCAACCGGGTGCTCGACGCTCCGCCCCCGCCGCGCCGGCCCGAGCTGTGGGACGGCCGCGCGAGCGACCGTATCGCCGAGGTGCTGCTGGCCGGAGGCACCGCGGGCACCCGGGCGAGACCGACCGACCAGCCGGGACCCACCGACCGAACCTTCCCCATATGATCCGCTTGCAACCTGTGCTCGTCGAACGTCTGGTCGCGAGGGGGAACCGTCATGGATCTCGCTGAGATCTTCCGGGTCATGCGCAGGCGCTGGTACGTACTGCTGCCGGGACTGCTGCTGACCGCCGGCCTGATCGTCGGCGTGACCAGGGTGGTTCCGGTCACGTACCAGTCGCAGAGCACGGTGGTTCTGCTGAACTCCCAGAAGGCCACGCGGGCCTACGACGGCAACCCCTTCCTCAGCACCCAGACCTCGCTCACCGGCATGGCCGACAGCCTGGCCCGCAACCTCAACTCGGACGACTCGCTGCGCGAGCTCAAGTCCCGTGGCGCCAGGGGCACGTTCCAGGCGAAGCTCGCCGACAACGCGCAGGGGCCGCTGGTGTGGCTGACCGTCACCGGCACCGACCGGGACTCCGTCCTTGCCTCGGACAAGATCCTGACCGCGTACGCCGAGGAACGGCTGGACCAGTTCCAGAAGCAGCAGTCGGTCACCCCGAAGGCCATGATCCGCATGACGACGATCGTGCCGCCGCAGAACCCGGTGGCACAGACCAGGACACGGCTCGAGTACATGGTCATGGCCGGGGCCCTGGGCCTGGTCCTCACCCTGGTCGCCGCCTTCTACGTGGAGGCGCGCAAGAGGTCGTCGCACACGCCCGGTCCGGAGGCCGGGCCCGCCCGGCCGGAGGAGGGGACGACCGCCCCCGTCCGCCCGGCCCGGGAGCCGGCCGTGGAGGAGACACCCGCCGTCCGGCAGCCGCCGAGCTGGTCGCGGCCCGCCGTGGACGGTCCGGGCGCCGCAGAGACCGACGCGCCACGGCCCGCCATGGCCGTGGCGTCCGCCGCAGAGCCGCTCGACGAGGAGTCGACTCATGGACATCGCCCGCGCACCGGACAGCGGGACCGGTGAGACGAGTGACGCCCCCACTCCTCCCGCACCCGCACCCGCCGGCCCCGTGGTCCCCCCTGCTCCCTCCCTCGGCCGCAAGGTCCGCTCGGCGGCCCGGTGGAGCCTGATCAACACCGTCGTCCTGCGGCTGGGCAACTTCGCGACCGGCATCCTGCTGGCGCGCTTCGCCCTCGGCCCCGCGGAATGGGGCGTGTACGGCATCGCCCAGACCGTGCTGCTCGTCCTGCTGTCCGCGAACGAGCTGGGCGTGGGCCTGGCCATCGTGCGCTGGGAGGGCGACGCACGGCGGTTCGCACCGACCGTGCTGACCCTCAGCACCCTCTCCAGCGGTCTGCTGTACGTGGCGCTGTTCGCGGCGGCACCGACGGTGGCCGCCCTGGTCGGCTCGCCGGACGCCGCGGACGTCCTGCGGGTGATGTGCCTGTGCGTGGTGATCGACGGGGTGGCACAGGTGCCCGGCGGCTTCCTCACCCGTGAGTTCGCGCAGGGCAGGCGGATGGTCATCGACGGGCTCAACTTCGTGCTCGGCACCGCGGTGACGCTGCTGCTGGCCTTCGAGGGCTGGGGCGCGATGAGCTTCGCCTGGGGCGCCGTGGCCGGGAACGTCGTCACGCTGATCGGCTGCGCGCTGGCGGCACCGGGCACCCTGAAGTTCGGCTGGGACCCCGGGCAGGCCCGGGCGCTGCTGAGGTTCGGGCTGCCGCTGGCCGGGGCGAGCCTGCTGGCCCTGGCGGTGGTCAACGTCGACACCATGGTGGTGGGCGCGACGCTGGGCAACGTGTCGCTGGGCTTCTACGTGCTCGCCTTCAACATCTCCGGCTGGCCCGTGCGGATCATCTCCGAGGCCGCCCGCCGGGTCTCCTTCGCCGGGTTCTCCCGGCTGGCCGGCTCGCCGCAGGCGCTCGCCCAGGGCTTCAGCCGTGCGCTGGGCGTGGTGATCACCGGCACCGTCCCGCTGTGCGTGCTGCTGGCCGGCCTCGCGGAGCCGGTCATCCGGCTGGTCTACGGCGACCGGTGGGCCCCCGCCGCCCCGGCACTGCCCTGGCTGATGGTCCTCGGCCTGATCCGTATCGGCGGCGAACTCGCCTACGACTGCCTGGTCGCGATCGGGCAGCGCCGGTCGCTCTTCCTGGTGCAGGGCCTGTGGCTGGCGGCCCTGGTCCCGGTGCTCCTCCTCGCCGCCCGCGTGAACGGCGTCGTCGGCGTCTCCCAGGGCCATGTCCTGGTCGCCGGCGGTCTGGTGGTGCCCGTCTTCCTGATCGCCCTGCGCCGTGGCGGCATCGGCACCGGCCGGATCGCCCGGGCCTGCGCCTGGCCCTTCCTCGGCGGGGTGGTGATGGCCGCGATCGTTCTCGGCCTCCAGCGCTCCCTCGGCGACGGGCGGCTCGCGCTCCTCACCATCGGCACCCTGGCCCTGGCCGGCTACACGGTGTGCATACTGCCCAGCCGCGACTTCCTGCGCGGTGCCGGCCGACAGGACATGGGGTGAGCACGATGTCACGGCGTACCGGCCGGAGCCCGCTCGTGTGGTCGCTGCTCGGCGCCTTGCTGGCGGTCATGGGGACCGCCTGCTCGGGACCGGAGAACTCCGCCGCGCCGGACTGCCCGGACGACGCGCTGACCTGCCCCGCGAGCGGATCCCCCGCGAGGCCGGGCGCCGGTCCGTCGACCGCGGCCGGCGCGACGGCCCAGAGCCCCGCCCCCGCACCGTCCCCGACGGCGCGGCCCACGGCGACGGCGGGCCCGGGCGACACCTCCGGGACACCCGCGGCCCCGGCCGCGTGCGCCTCCCCCGCCGCCTGCGGATTCCCCGACGCCCGCACCACCGGCCCCCGCATCCCCCTCACCCCCCACCGGACCGGGTACCTGGCCGTCCGCGAGAACGGGACGGTCATCCGGGGCTGGGACATCACCGGCTCCCTCGACATCTACGCGGACGACGTCACCGTCATCGACTCCAGGATCACCTCGGACAACTGGTGGGGGGTCAACCTGCGCCCCGGTCACCACGGTCTGCGGGTCCTGCACTCGACCATCACCGCCGTGCCCGGCAAGGGACCGGACAACGGCGGCGTGGACTACGCGGTGTCGAACATGGGGACCAGTTCCGTCGAGGTCGGCTGGTGCGACGTCTCGGTGTTCGGCGACGCCCTGGCCATGGGGCAGGGCCATCTGCACGACAACTACGTGCACGACCTCGCCCCCTTCGTCAACCAGGGCGGCGAGTGGCAGCACACCAACGCGGTCATCAGCAGCGGCGGCAACACCGGGCGGCTCGTCATCCGCCACAACACCCTGCTGAATCCGACCGGCCTCGACGAAGGGGCCTCGGGAAGCATCGGCCTGTTCGCGGACTTCGGAGTGGTCCGCAACGTCACCGTCGACCACAACTGGCTGGCCGGCGGCGCGTACGCCCTCTACGGCGGTGACAAGGGCGCCACCGGGATCACGGTCACGGACAACGTCTTCTCGACCCAGTACCACCCCGCCTCCGGCGGCTACGGCACGGTCGCCCACTGGAACGCGGGCGGCGCCGGAAACGTGTGGCGGAACAACCGGATGTCCGACGGCCGCCCGGTCCGGCCGGAGCCGGCCTCGTGAGCGGCGGCACGACCCGACGTGTCGCGCGGGCGCCCTGGACGCTCCTCAAGGCGTTGTTCGGCTGGCTGGTGCTCTTCGAGGCGAGGAACAAGGTCCTGCTGGCCCCCACCGCGGTGCGGCTGCGCCGGATCGAGGACGCCGAGACCCGGCGGCTGGCCGCGGTCCTGCCGTCACCGCCCGCGGCGCTCGTCGCCACGGTGATCGCCACCCACCGACGCCCCGAGGCGCTGTGCGCCGCGGTGCGCTCGGCCCTGGACCAGACCGTCCGCGATCAGGTCGTCATCGTGGTCGACGACGGCGCCGGGCTGCCCGCGCTCCCCGACGACCCACGGCTGTCCGCCGTCTCGCTGGCGGCCAACACCGGCGTGGCGGGCGTCGTGCGCAACGTGGGCATCCGCCTCACCCGCTCGCGGTACGTGGCGTTCCTGGACGACGACAACCTGTGGGAACCCGACCACCTGGAAAAGGCGTTGGCGGTCCTCGAATCCCCCGGCGGACCCGACGGCGTCTACACGGCACTGCGCCGGGTCCTGCCCGACGGCACCGAGAAGGACGTCCTGTCGGTGCCCTTCGACCGGCGCCGCGCCGCACGCGAGGCGTTCCTCGACACCAACGCCTTCGTCGCCCGCCGCGATCGCTCCCTGCGCTTCAGCCGTCTGCGCCGGACACCGCAGGTGCTGCCCCGGGAGGACTGGGAGCTGATCCGCCGGTACGGCCGCAGGCACCGGGTGCGCCACGTGCCGCACCCCACCGTCCGGTACCTGATGAACCCGGCCAGCTTCTACACGCAATGGCGACAACCCAGTTGAGACCCGCTCCCGTTCCGCTCCGACCACAGGTGGTTGACCCGATGCCACGATCCCGCGCCCTCAGGAACAGATTCGTCGACGCGCCCGGCTCGCTGGGCGAACGACTCCGCACCGCCCGCTGGGAACGGTTCCGGCGCTGCTTTCCCGGCATCGAGAACATGAGCGTGGTGGACCTGGGCGGGACGGCCGAGATGTGGCTGCGCGCACCGGTACGCGCCAAGCACGTCCACCTGATCAACCTGGAGGCGCACCCCGCCGGACTGCCCGATTGGATCACCGCGGAGAACGCCGACGTCACCGACCCGGCGGTCGCCGCCGCCCTGAGCGGCGACGGCGGCTACGACCTGGTGTTCTCCAACTCGACCATCGAGCACGTGGGCGGCCACAGCCAGCGGCGGAAGTTCGTCCTGGCCGTCGAGCGACTCGCGCCGCTGCACTGGATCCAGACGCCCTACCGCTACTTCCCCGTCGAGCCGCACTTCGTGGCGCCCGGCTTCCAGTTCCTGCCCCTGGCCGCCAGGGCCCGTCTGGTACGGCACTGGCCGCTCGTCCACAGCCGGCCCGACAGCCCGGAGTCGGCGATGAACGCCGTGATCAACATCGAGCTGCTGACCCGCGCCGAGATGCGCTATCTGTTCCCCCGGTCGGAGCTCCTCAGCGAGCGGGTGCTCGGTGCGCCGAAGTCGCTCATCGCCGTCAGGACGGAGTCCGCATGCTGAACAACCTGGTCAACAGAGAGGACGCGGACCGGCTGCTGCGCAAGGTGCGGAGGCTGGACCTGGAACCGGTGCTGGCCAAGCTGCGGGTGCGCGGCGGCGCCCGGGTGGTCCAGCACTGGTCCCGGGTCGACCCGTCGCTGACCGAGTGGTGGGCGATACCGGCGGTGATCAAGCGGTGGAACCTGCTGATGACCGGCGACGCGGACACGTCGTTCCCCGAGTACGTGGCCGCCGAGCACTTCGCGCCGCGTACCGGCCTGCGCGGCCTGTCGCTGGGGTGCGGCACCGGCGGCAACGAGCTCCTCTGGGCGAGGACCGGCGCGTTCTCCCTCCTCGAGGGCGTGGACGTGGCACAGCAGCGGATCGACTTCGCCACCCGCGCCGCCGCCGAGAACGGTCTCGCCGACGTCCTGCGCTTCCGGGTCAGCGACGTCAACCGGATGACCGACGACGGGGAACGCTTCGACGTCCTGCTGGGCCTGCAGTCGCTGCACCACTTCGCCCACCTCGACGAGACCCTGCCACGGCTGGCGCAACTGATCGAGCCCGGCGGGACGTTCGTGATCGACGAGTTCGTCGGGCCCACCCGGTTCCAGTGGACCGACGCTCAACTGGACGCGGCGAACGCGCTGCTGGCCCAGCTCCCCGAAGAGCGGCGACGGCTGGCCGACGGCCGCATCAAGCACCGTGTCGTGCGGCCCAGCAGGCTGTCGATGGTGCTGGACGACCCCTCGGAGGCGGTCGACGCGGCGGCACTGCTGCCGGGGCTGCGGCGCCATTTCAAGGTTGTCGAGGAACGGCCCTACGGAGGCACGGTACTGCACATCGCGTTCTCCGGGATCGCGCACAACTTCCGTTACCAGGACCCGGAGACGCTGGCCCTGCTGGACCGCTGCTTCGCCGCGGAGGACGCTGCCCTGCCGGAGGTGGGACACGACTTCGTCGCCATGGTGTGCCGGCCGCGGAGCGCGGGCTAGCCCGCCTTCCCGACGGCTGCCGACGGGCCACCGTACACGCCCACAGCGCCGGCACCCGCCGCGCGAGCGAACGCGTGCTGCGCCGACGACGGAGCCGGCAGCCCCGACACCGAGATGTGGAAGCAGAAGACGAGGAACGCGGCGACGAACCTCAGCCCCGTCAGCGAGGGGAGCCTCGATGCGTCGGCCTGCGTCCGGGCGGGCCCGTCCGATCTGTCGGTGACCTCGACTGCACCCATGAACCCCCTACGAGTCGGCGTGCGAACCGGCCGGTGACAGGTGAGCGCCCGGGCGGACCAGGGCGGCGGCGGCAGCTCGGCTGGCCGGACGGCCGAGGGCGGCGCGTGAGGTCTCTCTGAGGAGGACCGCCGTGCGGAAGGCGGCCGTGGCGAAGGGGCCGTGCCGACGGCGGTACAGGCGGACGCGGTTGAGGGTGAGCAGAGTCCAGAGGCGGGGCGAGACCCGGGAGTCGCCGCCGAGGTGAACGGCTTCGGCCGACGGCTCCAGTTGGGTGGCGTATCCGCTGTCCCGCGCGCGCAGACAGTACTCGGTCTCCTCGGAGTAGAGGAAGAAGGACTCGTCCCAGCGGCCGCAGGCGGCCAGGCACTCCCCCGATATCGCCATCAGGGCGCCGGTCGCCCAGTCCGCGCGCGTGGGCCGCAGGTACGCGGCGGGGTCGGTGACGAGTTCGCTCAGGGCCGGGAACCGCCCGGCCCGGGTGTTGCCGATGACGGCCTCGCCGAGGGCCCGGAGCACGCTCGGCTCGCGGCGCAGCGAGCGATGGGGCGTGTCGCTGCCCTCTTCGTAGAGGAGGGGGACGGCGATCCCGACCCCGTTCCCGAGCGTGTCCACCAGGCGTTTGGCGCAGCCCTGCCGCATCCGGATGTCGGGGTTGCAGATCAGAACGGCTTCGTGGTCCCCGGCGGCGGCGAGCGCCGCGTTGATCCCGGCCGCGTACCCGGCGTTGCGGCCGGTCTGGACGACGGTGGCGTCGGGGGCCAGCGCCCGGAGGACCTCGACGGTGTCGTCGGCGGAGTCGTTGTCCGCGACGACGAGCCGGTGGTCGAGGCCGGCCATGCCGCCGGCGAGCGCGGCGAGGAACCCGGGGAGCACCGCGGCGCTGTTCCAGGTGACGACGATGACGGCGACGGAACTCATCGGGACTCCACGAGTTGGGGCACCTCGGATTCGGATGCCTGACGGGGGGCTGGGACCGCGGCGGCCGCCGCCTCGCGGCGGACGAACCCGAGGTAGCTCCCGCCGGCACCCAGGGTCAGGAAGAACATCCCGGCGTACATGGGGAAGCTGAGCGCGTCGAAGGTGGCGCTGATGACCAGGGCGACCAGGGCGGAGGCGAGGAAGGCCTGCCCGAGCTCCCGGTCGGACTCGGTGCGGGCGAGCCGGCGGACGGCACCGCCCTGGTGGATGCCGGTGACGAACAGGACGAGCAGCGCGCCCAGCCCCACGGCGCCCGTCTCGGCCAGGGTCAGCATGTACTGGTTGTCCGTGAAGAAGTACAGGTCGGGGGTGAAGGTGCCGAATCCCCGTCCGAACCAGGGGCGTTCACTGAGGTAAGGGACGATCGCGCCGTACTTCACGGTGCGCGCCTGAGTGCTGCTGTCGGAGTTGGACAGGAAGGTGGCGAACAGGTTGGTGATGGTGCCGATCAGCCCGGGGATGATCACCTTGAAGCCGGCCACCGAGCCCAGGACGATGCCGATCGCGGCCCAGCGCCGCTGCGGCTTCCAGCGCGGCACCATCACCAGGATCACGATGAAGGCACCGATGATGGACGTCCGGGACACGGTCAGCGGAAGCGCGCCCGCCATGATCGCCACCGGGGCCCAGCGGCGCAGCACGCCGGCGTGCCGGCGCACCGGGTCGAACGCCTGGTGGACGGCGAAGGGGACCAGGATGGCCAGCATCCCCCCGAACTCCAGCGGATGGGCGGTGGTGGAGCGCGGCCGGGTGAACGAGCCGCGGTCCATGGCGCTGAGCCCGGCGGTGCTCGAGTGCAGGCCGGGGATGCGGATGGAGTCGGCGATGTTGGTCGCGGCGAAGAAGTCGTAGTAGCCGATCAGGGCGACCACCGTGCCCAGGACGACGAGCCGGCGCATCAGGGTCTGAAGCCGGCTGCGCTCCTGGATGCCGGCCGAGGCCAGCACCACCAGGGCCACCCACACCCCGAGCCCGATCAGCCCCCGGTCGGCTCCGAGGACCTCCTCGTGCGAGCTGTCACGGGACGCGGCGGCGAGGTACGACAGCAGCACGGCCGCGGCGAGCACGCACATCGCCACGCGCGGCAGCCTGGTGCCCGGCGCCGGCAGGATGCGGCCGCCGAGCCAGGTGGCGAGGTACCAGAGCAGTCCCAGCAGGGCGAAGACGTTGGCGGGGGTGCCGACGCCGCCCAGCGCGGGCAGCGTGAGGTTCGAGGGGACGAAGAAGGCCAGCACCAGATAGCCGGTCAGGATCGTCGTCGCGTCCAGTCTGCGCACCAGCAGGCCCTTGGGCCGCTCGGGCGGCCGGGCGCGATGCCGCCGGGGCACGTATCCGGCCAGGGCGCGGCCCCGCCGCCGGACCACCGCGACGCCCTCGGCCAGGATGGACAGCAGGAACGCGCTGACGACCCCGACGATGACGACCGCCGCGATGCCCTGGTACCGGTGCTTCGACTGCGAGACCGGTGTCTGGGGCAGGACGACCGGCGCGGTCTGCACCGCGTACACCTTGGGCACCTTGGAGGCGGCCTGCAGTGCCTTCAGCTGCTCCCCGGTGAACCTGGTGAGGGTGGTGGTCTCCCGGAGCACCTTCGTGCGGTCGGTTCCGGTGACGCTCAGGGTGAGCAGCGGGCTGTCGGCCTGCGGCGCGAAACCGACCGTGTACTGGTCCGTGACGCCACGGGAGCGCAGTTCCTTCGCCGAGTCGCTCGACTGGAGCGTCCTGATCAGGACGTCGGCCGTGACGACCAGCGAACCACCCGCGTTGGACAGGGGGTTGCCGAAGGTCGGCGCGAGTTCGGCGATCGCCGTGGAGTCGAGGAGGGTGACGGAGCTCTGCGACTCGTAGGACACCGGGATGGCCCGGTACAGGTAGCCGCCCGCGAGCAGACTGAGCAGGGTGAGCGGCACCATGAAGTACCAGCGCCGGCGGATGATCGCCAGGATGTCGGCAAGGCTCACGAGAACTCCCTTTTGGTGGCGGTCCGTCCCGGCGCCTGCGAGGATCGGTGGCGACGGAAGGAACCCCCGTGTCGCCTCGTGACGTCGCCGAAGCGCTGCTCCGCCGCTGGTACGTGCTGCTGCTCGCGCTCGTTCTGACGGCCGCCGGAGCCTACAAGGTGCTGCATCCCGCCCCGGAGTACCTGAGTTCGGCGGTGGTCGTGCTCAAACCGCCCGTGACGGGGAACCAGCCGAACCAGCTGACCAATCTCCAGCCGCCGCTGGCCACGCTCTCGTACGGGGTCGTCCAGCAGCTCGAGTCGCCCGCCGGGCGCAGGGAACTGGACGCGGCCGGCGTGCACGGGACGTACCAGCTGATCCCGCGCAACAGCGGCACCAGTGCCACGCCGCGCTATCTGATCCCCTCGGTGCAGGTGCAGGCGCAGCGGGCCGGCGCCGTCGAGGCGGACACGGCGGTCAGCCGGGTCATCGAGGTGTACACCGAGCATGTGACGCGGCTGCAGGACGCCCAGGGGATCGCGCCCGCGTCGCGGATCAGCGCGTCCGTCCTGGTCGCCCCGAGCGCCGCCCCGGTGCGGGGCACCAGGACCCGCGGTCTGGCCGGTACGGCACTGCTGGGCGGCACCGCCGGGATCCTGGGCGCGCTGTGGTGCGACCGGTACGCGCTGCGCCGCAGGAAGCGCAGGGGCGAGCACCCGGACCCGGAGCGCCGTGCCGACGGGGTCGCGGTGGCGGGCTGAGCCGAGGCGGTCACGCATCAGACACCGCGGCGCTTCCAGGACTCCCACCACAGCCACTCCCGGCCGCGCTCGGCCACGGCCGACCACACCAGGGGCTGCAGATACGGCATCGCCTTCGGCCCGATCCGCCGGCGCAGCCGCAGCGCGCGGTACTCGGGCAGCGCTCTGTATCCCGGCAGGCACTGCTCCGCGAACGCCACGCACGCCTCGACCGGTACGACGCCGGTGCGCCCGCGGTCGAAGGCCCGGTAGGCCCGGCGCAGGGCGTAGCGGGCGAGGCGGGTGTGGACCTGCTCGGCCAGCCGGTCGGGGTGGGGCAGCCGGTCCGAGCACTTGGCGAGCACCGAGTCGAAGGCGACGAGGCGCTGGCGCAGGTCGTCGAGCTGGCCGCCGAAGTCGACGGTGGACATGTTCTTGCCGTGGACGCGGTAGAAGGCCTGGTCGGCACCGCGTATGTAGCCGACGTCGGCGTGGGCGGCGAGCCGCATCCACATCTCGATGTCGCCGGCGTGGGGCAGGGCGGGGTCGTAGCCGCCGACCTCGCGCTGGAGGCGGGTGCGGACGACGACCTCCGGCGAGGTGATGCAGCCGGTGCCCTCCCGGAACCGCCGTTCCAGCCACCACTGGCCGGGGTAGACGACCGAGCCGGTGCTCCGGGTACGGGCCTTCGGCAGCGGGCCGCCGTGCCGGAAGCGCAGGGGGCGTCCGTAGGCGAACCCCGCCTCGGGGTGGGCGTCCAGCAGCGCGGCCGCCCGGACCAGCGCGCCCGGGACCAGCCGGTCGTCGGCGGAGAGCAGGGCCACGTAGTCGCCGTCGGCCCATTCCAGCAGGCCTTCGTTGTACGTGGCGATGTGGCCCTTGTTGGTCTCGTGGACGTGGACCTCGATGCGCGGGTCGGCGGCGGCCAGCTTGAGCGCGACCTCCGCCGAGTCGTCGGGCGAGGCGTCGTCGATGATGAGTACCCGGACGTCAACGCCGTCCTGCTCGTCCAGGACGCTGCTCACGCAGTCGGCGAGGAAATGGCCGTACTTGTAGCAGGGGATCACAACACTGACGCTGCTCATCGGTGGGGAAGCCAATCCCCGTCGGTGGTCCGCGCCCGGCCGGGGGGGGGCCCCCGGA
>NZ_JBEXLP010000049.1:0-52835 GCF_040610035.1 Streptomyces sp. NPDC004542 | reverse complement strand
CGGTTACATTCCGAACCCGGAAGCTAAGCCTCACAGCGCCGATGGTACTGCAGGGGGGACCCTGTGGGAGAGTAGGACACCGCCGAACAATTCTTGGGAAAACCCCCGCACTTCACGGTGCGGGGGTTTTCTGCGTTTCCGGCCGTTTAGGCTCGACGGCATGCGCTATGACCTGATCATCTTCGACAACGACGGCGTCCTCGTCGACAGCGAGCCGATCTCCAACCGGCTGCTGGCCGCCTATCTGACCGAACTCGGGCACCCGACGACCTACGAGGACTCCATTCGCGACTACATGGGATCCGCGATGCACCGGATCCACGACCTGGTCCTGGAGCGCACCGGACAGCGGCTGCCGGACGACTTCGACGACGTCTTCCACAGCCGCGTCTTCGCCGCGTTCGCCCGGGAGTTGAAGCCGGTGGCGGGAGTGGACGACGTACTCGCGAAGCTGGCCGCCGACGGGGTGCCGTACTGCGTGGCCTCGTCCGGGAGCCATGAGCGGATCCGGGTGGGGCATCGGACGACCGGGCTCGACCGGTGGTTCGAGGATGCGCGGATCTTCAGTTCCCAGGACGTGGGGCGGGGCAAGCCGGCGCCGGATCTGTTCCTGCACGCGGCCGAGCGGATGGGTGTCGCGCCGGGGCGGTGTGTGGTCGTGGAGGACAGTCCGCTGGGCGTCCAGGCGGCCAGGGCGGCCGGGATGGAGGTGTACGGGTTCACCGCGATGACGCCTCCGGCGAGGCTCGCCGGCGCCGGGCGGCTCTTCTCCGACATGGGACAGTTGGCAGCCCTGCTGGCCTGACAAATGTCACGCCAGGTCCTGGACGATCGTTTCTACTGCGGTACCGGCCCTCTCCGCGAAGCTGAGGGCATGACGACGAAGACGAGCAAGAAGACGAACCCCTTCGCCCCGCTGATCATGGACGTGGCGGTGCCGCTCGGGTCGTACTACCTCTTCAAGGACGCCTTCGGGACGAGCACGTTCGCGGCCCTCGCATGGAGCAGCGTGGTGCCGGCCGCGCGGACCACGTGGAGTGTGGTCAAGGAGCGCAGGACCAACGGCCTGGCCGGGCTCATCCTCGTCGTGAACGTCGTCTCCCTCCTGCTCAGCTTCGTCTCCGGTGACCCGCGGCTGATGCTCGTCAAGGACAGCGGGGTCAGCAGCACGGTCGCGATCGGCATCCTGGTCTCCGTGGTGCTCGGCAAGCCCATGATGACCGCGGCGCTGAAGCCGTTCCTCGTGAAGGACGACGCCGCCAAGGAGGCCGCATGGCAGCGGCTGGCCTCGGGCGCCGCGGCCGGCTCGGCGGTCTTCCTCCGCAAGGAGCGGGCCTTCTCCGTCGTCTGGGGTGTGGCACTGCTGGCCGAGTGCCTCGTGCGGCTGGTGGGTGCCTACACCCTGCCCGTCGAGACCATGGTCTGGCTGGGCGGCGTCATCATGGCCGTCACGGTCCTCCTCGGCTTCGTCGTCAGCGGCGCGCTCGGCGGCGGGCCCATGGAGAGCCTGGTGCGCGCCGAGGCGGCGAAGGCGGCCGAGAAGCGCGAGGTCGCGCTCGCCGGCTGAGCAGCTGATCGCCACGTGGGGAAGCTGAGCGAAATTCACCTTTGGCTTGATCTACCCACCGGTACGCCGGGGCCCTACGCTCGCCGCCATGACAGATGTGCTGCGGCGCGGCAGGGCCTCGCTGGCGTTCAGCTTCTTCGCCCAAGGCGCCACGTTCGCGCTGCTGGTGACGCGCATCCCCGCCATCCAGGACCGGTACGGCGTCTCCGACGGGCTGCTGCCCGTCTTCCTGGCCGCCGTGCCGATCCTCGCCGGAGTCGGCAGCGTGACCACCGAGCAACTGGTGAAGCGCATACGGCCCAGCCGGCTGCTGCGCTGGTCCCAGCCCGTGGTGCTGCTGGCGCTGCTGGGCGTCGGAGCGGGCGGCGAGATGGCCGAGCTGGGGGCGGCGCTGGCCGTGTTCGGACTCGCGGTCGGTGCGCTGGACGCCTCGATGAACATGCTCGGGGTGAGCCTGCAGCGGACGTACGGGCGCAGCATCATGCTGAGCTTCCACGCGGCGTACAGCCTGGGCGGGATCGTCGGGGCCTCGCTCGCCTGGGCGGGGGCGCACTGGCACCTGGCGTTGTGGGTGTCGTACCTGCCGGTGGTGGCGGTGCTGCTGCCGGCGGCTCTCGTGGGCAGCCGGTGGTACGTCGACGGTGAACCGGCGGCTGTGGCCGGTTGCGTGGACGGCTCTGCGGACGGCTCTGCGGATGTTTCCGTCGCCGGTTCCGTGGACGGTTCCGTGGATGGTCAGGGGGCGCGGGAGGACGGCGGGGGTGTCGTCTTCACGTTGCTGCTGCCGCTGTGCATGGTGATGGCGTTCGCGTACATCGGGGACTCGACCGTCTCCAACTGGAGTGCGAAGTACCTCCAGGACACGCTGGGCAGTTCGGAGCAGCTGGCGACCGTTCCGTACAACGTGTACATGGTGACCACGCTGCTGGGCCGGACCATCGGGGACTTCGGGGTGCGGCGGTTCGGGGCCGTGACGGTGGTGCGGCTGGGGACCCTGGTGGCGGCGCTCGGGTTCCTGGTGGTGGCGGGCGCGCCGGGGGCGTGGGTCGGGATGCTCGGGTTCACTCTGCTGGGGCTGGGACTGTGTGTGCTGGTGCCGCAGACCTTCGCGGCGGCGGGACGGTTGTTCGCGGGCGCGTCGGACGCGGCCATCGCGCGGCTGAACATCTTCAACTACGTCGGATTCCTGGTCGGTTCGCCGTTGGTGGGAGCGTTGGGGGACGCCTGGAGCTATCGCGGGGCGATGCTGGTTCCGATGGCGTTGGTGCTGGTGACGTTGGTGTACGCCAAGTCGTTCGCCGCTCAACCGGACCGATACGGTGGCGGGCATGAGCGGCCGCGCACAGCTGATGTGGGACGAGGCAGTAACGGGCTATGACTTCGGCCCGGACCATCCGATGGATCCGGTCCGGCTGGAGCTGACCCGGCGCCTGGTGGGTGCCTTCGGGCTCGACCGGGAGGTGGAGGTCGTCGCGGCGAAACCCGCCGGGGAGTCGACGCTGCGGCTGGTCCACCGGGAGGACTACATCGAGGCGGTGAAGGCCGCCTCGGCGGATCCGGGGGCGGCGGACGGAGCGTACGGGCTGGGGACGGTGGACGATCCCGCCTTCGCCGGCATGCACGAGGTGTCCGCGCTGATCGCTGGGCAGTCGGTGGGGGCGGCGGAGGCCGTGTGGCGGGGGGACGCGGACCACGCCGTGAACTTCGCGGGCGGGCTGCACCATGCCATGCCCGGGGGCGCCTCGGGATTCTGCGTCTACAACGACGCGGCGCTGGCGATCGCGCGGCTGCTGGAGCTGGGCGCTGAGCGGGTCGCGTACGTGGACGTCGACGTACATCACGGGGACGGGGTGCAGGCTGCGTTCTGGGAGGATCCGCGGGTTCTGACGATCTCGCTGCATGAGCATCCCCGTACCTTGTTCCCGCAGACGGGGTGGCCGCAGGAGACCGGGGCGGCGGGGGCGGCGGAGGGTTCGGCCGTCAACGTGGCCCTGCCGGCGGGGACCGGGGACGCGGGGTGGCTGCGGGCGTTCCACGCGGTGGTGCCGGAGGTGGTCGCCGACTTCCGGCCGCAGGTGCTGGTGACGCAGCACGGGGCTGACACGCACTTCGAGGATCCGCTCGCTCATCTCGCGGTGTCGCTGGACGCGCAGCGGGCCGTGCAGGTGGCGTGCCACGAGCTGGCGCACGCGTACGCCGGGGGGAAGTGGGTCGCCCTCGGTGGGGGCGGGTACGCGGTGGTGGAGGTCGTGCCGCGGTCGTGGACGCACCTGGTGGGGATCGCGGCGGGGCGGGAGGTCGCGCCGGAGACGGTGATCCCGGACGGGTGGCGGCAGGAGGTGTTCGCGCGCACGCGGCAGTTGGCGCCGGCGCGGATGACCGATGGGCGGTGGCCGGTGGGGTGGGCGTCGTGGGAGGACGGGTACGACCCGGCTGATCGCCTGGATCAGGCCGTGCTGGCTACGCGGCGGGCGGCGTTTCCGTTGCGGGGGCTGTTGGCGTAGGGCGGTCGCCGGAGGGTTCTCCGCCCCCGCCGCCCCTACCCTTCCCATCCCAGGGGCTCCGCCCCTTCGACCCCGCCAGGGGGCTGCGCCCCCTGGACCCCTGCGGGGCTGCGCCCCTGACCCTCGCGGGGATCCGCCCCGCACCTCTGGGTCATGCCGGGCGGCGTCGAGAGGGGGGAGGTGTTGGGCCGGCCGGGGGGTCTTTTCGTGTTTCTCGGGTTTTCGTGTGGTCCGTCCGTCACCATCGCTCCGTGTTGAGCACGGGAGCACTCCGCGCGCATCTGTTGGCCGCCCGGCTGGCCGGGACCGTGGCGACCTCCAGGGAGGTGAGTCTGCGTAGCTATCGGCTCTTCGTCGCCCGTGATCCGCGGGTGTTGATCGGGATGGATCCCGCGTGGGCGTGGGGGGAGCGGGACCTGATCGCGTTGATGGCGGACAAGTGCGGGGTTTCGGCCGATCCCGCGCACACTTCAGGGCATGATGTGATCGACCCGGAGCGTACGCTGGCCGCGCTGGATGCCTTCGCGGAGCGGGTCGGGGCGGTCGCCCGGCGTCGGGGGCCGGTGTTGCTGGGGACCGGGCACCCTCATCGACTGCTCGGTTTCTACGCCGCTCTTGCGGACGCCCTGTCGGCGGCGGGATGTGAGGTCCTCACACCGGCGCAGGGTCGCTGTGTCGACATAACGACCCGGTTCGGTCTACGCACGCACGCCATCGACTACGTACGAGGCGTCGGGCTGGTACGAGATCCGGAGGCCGAACGCCCCGGTGGTGAGCCCGGCGCACACACGCACTCACCGCTCCCGGTTCGGACCGCGCTGGCGGCGGCGGCCGAGGCGGGAGGGCCGTTGCCGGAGCTGGTGATCGGGGACCACGGCTGGGTCTGCGGGGCAGGTCAGCTGGGGTTCGAGGCCATCGGGCTGGCCGATACGGACGACCCGGCGCTGTTCGTGGGGGAGGCCGAGGGGTCGGTGGCGGTCGCCGTTCCACTTGATGACGGTGTGCGGTCCCCTTACTACCGTCCGCTTACCCGCTACGTACTCAATCGAGCGTGTCTGTCACAGTAGGCCGCCGATGGGTGCACCTCTTCCCCACTCGCATCACCCGCCCCTACATTGGGGAGTGAGCACGCAACGACGAAGAGTCACCGGAAGGGGAAGCCGGTGGCCGTCGAGTGCGGAAGGTTCAGGTGTGTCATGGCTGCAGCTGGCGAGAGGCCTCTGAACGAGGTTCAGTTCCTTACCGTGGCGGAAGTCGCCTCGGTGATGCGAGTGTCGAAGATGACCGTGTACCGGCTGGTGCACAGCGGTCATCTGCCCGCGATCCGGGTCGGGAGGTCGTTCCGCGTCCCGGAGCAAGCGGTCCACGAGTACCTCCGAGAGAGCTATGTGGGGGTGGAAACCGCCTGACGGCAACCGCCGGAGAACCCTCCGGAACCCCTCGATTACAAGGTCGTCGCCCGGGAGGGGTAGGCTAGCCCCTCGTAGGTCGTATGGGCCCATGGCGCCCAGCACCGAGTGATGAGAAGTGAGCGAGGGTAGTCGTGGGCTCTGTTATCAAGAAGCGGCGCAAGCGGATGGCCAAGAAGAAGCACCGCAAGCTGCTCAAGCGCACGCGCGTTCAGCGTCGCAACAAGAAGTAGGCGACGCGCGAGAGACGCGCGAGAGCGTGGCTTTGTGGCCCTCCACGGGGAAACCCGTGGGGGGCCACAGTCATATTCCGAAGGGGGAATTTCCGTCGCCTCCCGCGTCGGGCGGTCATCACAGTGCAACATCGACCCGCTAAGTTGGCCGCACACGGGGAACGCGGGCTGGGCGAAGCTGGGACGAGGGCTGGAAGGAAGGCGCTGATCTTGGGAAAGGTCGTGCTCGTGACCGGAGTGGCCCGTCAACTGGGGGGCCGTTTCGTACGACGGATCCAGCGTGACCCGGAAGTGGACCGTGTCGTGGCCGTGGACGCGGTACAACCCGAGCACCACCTGGGCGGTGCCGACTTCATCCAGGCCGACATCCGGCAGCCCACCATCGCCCGCGTGCTCGCCGAGACGGGCGCCGACACGGTCGTCCACATGGACGTGACCGGCACGGCGCTGGGCACCAGCAGCCGGACCACGGTCAAGGAGACCAACGTCATCGGCACCATGCAGCTGCTCGGCGCCTGTCAGAAGTCCCCGACGGTCAAGCGGCTGGTGGTGAAGTCCAGTACGAACGTGTACGGGTCGGCGCCCCGCGATCCGGCGGTGTTCACCGAGACGACCCCGGCGAAGTCGCTGCCCAGTGGTGGGTTCGCGAAGGACACGGTCGAGGTCGAGGGGTACGTACGGGGCTTCGCGCGCCGGCGGCCGGACGTCGCCGTGTGCGTGCTGAGGTTCGCCAACATCCTGGGGCCGACCGCGGACACCCCGCTCGCCTCGTACTTCTCGCTGCCGGTCCTGCCCACCGTGTTCGGCTACGACCCCCGGTTGCAGTTCGTGCACGAGGACGACGTGACCGAGGTGCTGCGGATCGCCTCGCACGAGCCGCGCCGCGGCACGCTCAACAGTGGCACGTTCAACATCGCCGGCGACGGCGTCCTGCTGCTCTCGCAGTGCTCCAGGAGGCTGGGCCGCCCCACGGTGCCGCTGCTGCTGCCCGCCGTCACGTGGGCCGGCTCCATGGTGCGTACGCTGGGAATGACGGACTTCTCGCCCGAGCAGATCCGGCTGCTCACCCACGGGCGGGTGGTGGCGACCGACCAGATGCGCGAGACGCTCGGTTTCCAGCCCACGTACACGACTGCGGAAACGTTTGCGGACTTCGCCCGCAGCCGCGGCCCCGGGCTGCTGCCGCCGGAGGCCCTCGCCGGGGCCGTCGACCGGATCGCCGCGCTGACCCTGCGGGGCAGCGGCCACCTCCCGACGCAGAGCGCCAACTGAGGAGCGCAGCAACGATGGCGGACGCCAAGGTCATTCCGTTCGACGACGACCGGTCCCGCGGGGGCGCCGCGCAGCGGCCGTCGCGGCGCCGGAGCGCGGGGAGCAGGCTCAAGAACGGGGAGGGGGGCCCGGTCGGCGAGGTGCAGTCCCTGCCCGGGCGGGCGCCCGTGCCGGATGATGTTCCCGTGACCAGCGAGAAGACGCCGCTCGACCGTCCGGCGGCCCGGGGCGACGAGGGCAGTCTGGAGCGGCGGATCGCCAGTGGGCTGGCCTTCCTGCGCCGCCGGCTCACCGGGGACTACGAGGTCGACGACTTCGGCTACGACGAGGAGCTCACCGACCAGGTCCTGATGTCCCTGCTGCGCCCGGTGTACGAGAAGTACTTCCGCGTCGAGGTGAAGGGCGTCGAGAACATCCCGGCCGAGGGCGGTGCGCTGATCGTCGCCAACCACTCGGGCACGCTCCCGCTGGACGGCCTGATGATGCAGGTGGCCGTCCACGACCACCACCCGGCCGGCCGGCACCTGCGCCTCCTCGCCGCCGACCTGGTCTTCGTGCTGCCGGTGGTCAACGAGCTCGCCCGCAAGCTGGGCCACACCCTGGCGTGCACCGAGGACGCGGAGGCGCTGCTCGGACAGGGCGAGCTGGTCGGAGTGATGCCGGAGGGCTTCAAAGGCATCGGGAAGCCCTTCAGCGAGCGCTACAAGCTCCAGCGGTTCGGCCGGGGTGGTTTCGTCTCCACGGCCCTGCGCAAGGGCGCCCCGATCATCCCCTGCTCGATCGTCGGGGCGGAGGAGATCTACCCGATGCTCGGCAACGCCAAGACCCTCGCCCGCCTCCTCGGCTTCCCGTACTTCCCGCTCACGCCCACCTTCCCCTGGCTGGGCCCGCTGGGGGCGATCCCGCTGCCCACCAAGTGGACGATCCAGTTCGGCGAGCCGATCCCCACGGACGGCTATCCGCCGGAGGCCGCCGAGGACCCGATGCTGATGTTCAACCTGACCGACCAGGTCAGGGAGCAGATCCAGCACACGCTGTACAAGCTGCTGGTACAGCGGCGGTCGGTGTTCTTCTGAGGTTGTCGGGGGTGGGGCAGGGGCTGTGTACGTCAGCGGGGGCGCTCCTCCTGGGAGCGGCGCCCCCGCTGACGTGGTCGCGCTCGGCCGCTAGCCGTTGTTGTCCTCGCCGTCGATGCCCAGGCCGGGGAGGAGGCCCGGCAGGAGGGGCGGGACGGTGATGTCCGGCGTGGCGGTGGGGGTCCTGCCGGTGGACGGGGAGGCGCTGCCGCTGCTCTTCGGCGGGTCGAGCAGGCCGCCCGTGCTGCCGCCGAGCAGGCCGTCGCCGGTGCTGCCGGAGGCGGAGCCGCTGGGGCTGCCGCTGCTCGGCCGACTGCCGGAGGCGGAGCCGTCGCCGGTGCCGGGCGTGGCCGACCGGTGCGTGCCGGAGGAGTCGCTGGGCGTCGAGCCGGAGCTCTGCCGCCTGCCGTCGCCGGGCTTGGCGGGCTGCGGCAGCAGGGACTGCAGCGGGGCGACCTCTTCGTCTATGGCGTCGAACACCGACGAGACCTGTTCACTGACGTCCCCGAGCTGGAGGGGCAGCTTGTCGCGGAGCGCGCCCCAGGCCTCGCGGTGGGACCGCGAGAAGGCGGAGAGGGCCTGGATGGGGCCCAGCGAGTCGGGGTCGCGCTCGTACACCCCGTGCAGCAGCCGGTGGCCTTCCGAGACGTCGTGCCGCATGCCGGACAGGGTGCGGCGGATCTCGCCGATCGACTCGTGGTCGAGGTGGCCGCCGCGGCCGCGCTCCATCAGCCGCCGCGCTTCGCTCAGCCGGGTCGAGGCCTGGTCGAGGTAGCCCTGGCCGCGCTCGTTGTCCCCGTCGGCCAGGTAGTCCAGCTTGAAGTCCTCGATGCCGCGCTTGAGGCCGTAGAGCGAGTCTCCGGGCAGGGCGTCGGAACTCGCGGCGGCCACTCCGCCGAACGCCCCGGCGGCCACACCGACGCTGAGCCCGCCGGCGGCGAGTCCCTTGGTCAGCCGTGAACGCGGTCGCAGTTTCCCCAGCGGGCTCGCCCGGTGGGCACCACGGCCCCGCTCGGAACGCTGCCCGGGAACCGAAGGGCCGGCCGCCTCGCCCGCGGTGCCTTCCCGCAGCATGGCCTCCATCGCGGCCACCAGCTGAGCCCGCTGGACGACCTTGACGTCGGGGTCGAGCTGCGGCTTGGGCAGTGCGCCGAGACCTTCTGCGAGGGCCATCAGCCGGCCCTGCTCGGTCTGTTCCGCGGCGGCCGGGCCCGGCCGCGCCGGTCCTTGGGTCTGTTCGGCCACCGTGTCCCGGTCGGACTGCTCCTCCAGGGCCTGGGCGAAGGCGTTCGCCCGCCGGTGCGCCGATACGTTCGCGATCACTGGCGGCACCTCCTCTCGTCATGACGGTCGACTCCCCAGGGGGTCCTGAGGGTTGCACGTCCTCGACCGATCCACACGATCGTGTGATCAGGGTCGACCGGGACGTGACCACAGGGAGCCTGTATCCCGCACAACGACTGGCGCGGCACTTGGGTTACGGACGGCAGGCCGTCGGATCGGAAAGTCAACAAGCTTTTACGGCGCGTGAGTTGAACGTCGCCCAGGGTGCCCGCGCGGCGGCCGTCGGCAGCGCGTGTCGGCAGCGCGCGTCCTCAGCGCGCGTCGTCCGGCAGGAGCCGGGCGAGCGTGCGCACGGCCCGGTACTGGAGGGTCTTGATGGCGCCCTCGTTCTTGCCCATGACGCGGGCGGTCTCGGCGACGGAGAGGCCCTGGAGGAAACGCAGGGTCACGCACTCCTGCTGCTGCGGGTTGAGCCGCCGCACGGCGTCCAGCAGGGCGGCGTTGGAGAGGCACTCCAGGACGGAGTCCTCCGGGGAGCGCTCGACCTCGTTGGCGTCGAGCATCTCGCCGGTGGTGACCTCGAGGCGGAAGCGGCTGGACTTGAAGTGGTCGGCGACGAGGTTGCGGGCGATGGTGACGAGCCACGCGCCGAAGTCGCGGCCCTGCCAGGTGAAGGTGCCGATCCGGCGCAGGGCGCGCAGAAAGGTCTCGCTGGTGAGGTCCTCGGCGGTCGCCCGGCCGCCCACCCGGTAGTAGATGTACCGGTAGACCGTGTCGCTGTACTGGTCGTAGAGCCGGCCGAAGGCCTCGGCCTCGCCGGCCTGGGCCCGCTCCACGAGATCCATCATCCGGGCGCTGTCGCTGTCCGCGGCCGGGCGCCGCGCGCCGGCCGAGCCGGTCGCGCGCCCTCGTCTGCCGACCGCGGCGCTGCCCTCGGCGAGTGCGTAGCACGGGCCCGCGGGCGCGGCCGTGGCGAAGGCGGGGACGGCGTACGCGGTGGGGACGAAGCCGCGCATCGTCGCTTTGACCGTCGCGACCGTCGCGCGGAGCGCAGCCAGGCCCGAGGCGTCAACCCCGATGTGTGGGTACACGGGACTCCCAGAGGCAGAGCTTCCATCACGTGCAGTGCCGGACCTTTCACCCGTCGTAGCGACGGCAGGGTGCCGGTTTGCGTCCCAGGAGAATAACGCTTCGTGCAGGCACTGCTACACCCAGTTGCTCAAAACATCGATTACGTTGCTTCCGTAATCGTTTGACGCCTGTTCAAGTGCCGCAATGTGATCGCTTTTTGATCGGAAAAGTGCGTGTTGCGGCGAACTGCGGGCGTGTTGGGTGCGGGTCGGGTAGTCGCCTCCGACCCGTGTTCGATCCGTGCGCGGTACGTGACTACCGGCGGCGCCGGTGCAGGGCGATCGCCGCCGCGGTGCCGCCCGCCACGGCGCCCACGCCCGCCGCCGCCGGGATGCCGACCTTGGCCGCCTTGCGGCCGGTGCGGTAGTCCCGCAGGCGCCAGTCCTTCTCCCGGGCGTGCTTGCGGAGCTTGGCGTCGGGGTTGATGGCGTACGGGTGGCCGACGAGGGAGAGCATCGGGATGTCGTTGTGCGAGTCGCTGTAGGCGGCGCAGCGGGAGAGGTCCAGGCCCTCCGCCGCGGCCAGCGCGCGCACCGCCTCCGCCTTGGCGGGGCCGTGCAGGGGCTCGCCGACCAGCTTGCCGGTGTAGACCCCGTCGACCGACTCCGCCACCGTGCCCAGCGCGCCGGTCAGGCCCAGCCGTCGCGCGATGACCTGCGCGATCTCCACCGGGGCCGCCGTGACCAGCCAGACCTTCTGGCCGGCGTCCAGGTGGGCCTGGGCCAGCGCCCGGGTGCCCGGCCAGATGCGGTCGGCCATGTACTCGTCGTAGATCTCCTCGCCGATCGACTCCAGCTCGGCGACCCGGTGGCCCTTGACGATGGACAGCGCCGAGTCGCGCGCGTCCTGCATGTGCTCGGGGTCCTCGACCCCGGCCAGCCGGAACCAGGCCTGCTGCCAGGCGAACTTCGCCAGGTCGCGGGTCTCGAAGAACTTCCGCTTGTACAGGCCGCGCCCGAAGTGGAACAGCGCGGCACCCTGCATCACGGTGTTGTCCAGGTCGAAGAACGCGGCGGCCCGGTCGTCGCCGAGCACCGGGAACTCCGGTTCCCGTTCCGTGACGCCCTGGGTGTCCTGCGAGGACTTGCGCGCGGCCTCCGCCGAGGCCTCGCCTGCCAACACGCTCCGCGCCGTGGCGGAGCGCCTACGGGGGGTGAGCCATCCGAGAGCGGCCATGGCGTGAGCATAGCCATTCTGTTCGGTGGTTCCGGAGTCATGAGGTTTGAAGGCTGTGAACTCTCCGCGACCCTCCCGTTAAAGAAGCGCGAGAATGGCCCGCATGAGTCCCCTCTTCCGGCGTAAGGCCGACCCGCGTGACCGGCTCGTCACACTCATCCGCAAGCCGGGCTGCCATCTGTGTGACGACGCTCAGGCGGTCGTCGAGAAAGTCTGCGGCGACCTCGGCGTGCCCTGGGAGTCGAAGGACATCACCGAGGACCGGCGGCTGCACGACGCGTACTGGGAGCAGATCCCCGTCGTCCTCGTCGACGGCAGGCAGCACACGTTCTGGCGGGTGGACGAGGGTCGTCTGCGCAAGGAACTGACCGAGTAGTCCAAGTCATGCCGAACCTGGCTTAGGATCGACGGCGAGTCGGTCTCGGGGGCGGGATTCTTGAGGAGTGTGTCGGTTTTGCCCCCACCAGTACCCGCACCGGTGGCTCCGCCGGTGAGGCGCGTGAGCCCGGTCACGTTGGGCGGGCAAATCGGACACCATCTTTGTGCACGCGTTCACAAAGACATAGCCTGCATTCGACGGGGCGGTCTGGGAACGTGTGACCGCCCACAGCCCCGCTCTACCCGCAGGAGCACCGTGGCAACTGGCCGAACTCACCGACCGGCGACCCGCAGCCGAGGGATTCCCGAGGCCACCGTCGCCAGGCTTCCGCTGTACCTCCGAGCCCTGACCGCGCTGTCGGAGCGCTCGGTGCCCACGGTCTCCTCCGAGGAGCTGGCCGCCGCCGCGGGAGTGAACTCCGCGAAGCTGCGCAAGGACTTCTCCTACCTGGGCTCCTACGGAACGCGCGGTGTCGGCTACGACGTCGAGTACCTCGTCTACCAGATCTCCCGCGAGCTCGGCCTGACCCAGGACTGGCCGGTCGTCATCGTCGGCATCGGCAACCTCGGCGCCGCCCTCGCCAACTACGGCGGGTTCGCCTCCCGCGGCTTCCGCGTCGCCGCGCTCATCGACGCCGACCCGGCGATGGCCGGGAAGCCCGTCGCCGGCATCCCGGTGCAGCACACCGACGAGCTCGAGAAGATCATCGAGGACAACGGCGTCTCCATCGGCGTGATCGCCACTCCCGCGGGCGCGGCCCAGCAGGTCTGCGACCGCCTGGTCGCCGCCGGTGTCACCTCCATCCTGAACTTCGCGCCGACCGTCCTGTCCGTCCCGGACGGCGTCGACGTGCGCAAGGTCGACCTCTCCATCGAGCTGCAGATCCTCGCCTTCCACGAGCAGCGCAAGGCCGGCGAGGAGACCGCCGCCGGCGACGGCGCGCTGCCCGCCGTCACCCGCGAGAACTCCGCCGACCAGGGGCCAGACGGGGACGTACCCGCCGTGATGCCGGCATGAGTCTCCTCGTCGTCGGGCTGAGCCACCGCAGCGCCCCGGTCAGCGTCCTGGAACGCGCCGCGCTCGCCGCGGACGCCCAGGCCAAGCTGGTGCAGGACACGGTCGCCGCCGAACCGGCCACCGAGGCGGCGGTGCTCGCCACCTGCAACCGCATCGAGCTGTACGCCGACGTGGACAAGTTCCACGCCGGTGTCGCCGAGCTGTCCACGCTGGTCGCCCAGCACAGCGGCGTCGGCCTGGAGGAGCTCACCCCCTACCTCTACGTGCACTACGAGGACCGGGCCGTCCACCACCTCTTCTCGGTGGCCTGCGGACTGGACTCGATGGTCGTCGGCGAGGGCCAGATCCTCGGCCAGATCAAGGACTCCCTGGCCAGGGCGCAGGAGCTGCACACCGCTGGACGCCTGCTCAACGACCTGTTCCAGCAGGCCCTGAGGGTCGGCAAGCGCGCCCACTCCGAGACCGGCATCGACCGGGCCGGCCAGTCCCTGGTCACCTTCGGCCTGGAGCAGCTGGCCGCGGGCACGGACGTGCAGGCCTGGGCCAAGGGCAGGAAGGCGCTGGTCATCGGCGCCGGCTCGATGTCCTCCCTGGCCGCGGCGACGCTCGCGCGTGCCGGTGTCGCCGAGGTCGTCGTCGCCAACCGCACCCAGGACCGCGCCGAGCGCCTGGCACAGATACTCAGCGAGGCGGCCGACACCGACGTGCGGGCCCGCGCGGTGCCGATGGACGCCGTCGCGCTGGAGCTGACACGTGCCGACATCGCCGTCTCCTGTACCGGCGCGACGGGCCTGGTCCTGACGGCCGCCGCGATCGCGGGCGCGGTCGAGGGCCGCACCGGCGAGCCCACGGCCGCCGACGGCGACGGCCGTACCGCCGGCACCGGCGTACGCCCCGCCCCGCTGCCGCCCACCAGCATCGGCACCGACGACGGCTGTCCGCTCGAGGTGTCCGCGGTCCAGGGCGCCACCGGCTTCTCCGTGATGGGGGAGGCCGCCGTGGCCGGCATCGACGCGGCGACCCTCGAACAGCACGGCGCCTGGGTGGACAACGGCACCGTCGACCGCCGTGACGCCGCGCGCCGCACCCCCGAGGCCGACGCCGAGCTGATCACCGCGCTCGCCGCGACCGCCGCCACCGCCGGCCGCATCCCCGAGCGCCGCAGACCCGAGCCGGTGACCGGCACATCGCGCCCGGCCCCCGTCCTCTTCCTCCTCGACCTCGCCATGCCCCGCGACATCGACGCGGCCGTGCACCGCCTGGCCGGGGTGCGGCTGGTCGACATCGAGTCGCTGGCCGAGGCCTCCGCGGACGCGCCGATGGCCGCCGACGTCGACCAGGTCCGCCGGATCGTCGGCGACGAGGTCGCCGCCTTCGGCGCCGCCCAGCGGGCCGCCCACATCACGCCGACCGTGGTCGCCCTGCGCACCATGGCCGCCGACGTCGTCGCGAGCGAGATCGCCCGGCTCGACGGGCGGCTGCCCGGCCTGGACGACCGCCAGCGCGGCGAGATCCGCCAGGCCGTGCACCGTGTCGTCGACAAGTTGCTGCACGCGCCGACCGTCCGGGTCAAGCAGCTCGCGGCCGAGCCCGGCGGCGCCGGGTACGCGGACGCGCTGCGCACCCTTTTCGACCTCGACCCCGAGACGGTGGCCGCCGTCTCCCGGGCCGGGGACAGCACCGAGAACGAGGCCAGGAACCGAGGGCCGGCATGAGTACGCCACACAAGGAGACGAGAGCGCTGAGGCTGGGGACCAGGCGGAGCAAGCTCGCCATGGCCCAGTCCGGGCAGGTGGCGGACGCCGTGCGCCGACTGACCGGACGGCCGGTCGAACTCGTCGAGATCACCACGTACGGCGACGTCTCCCGCGAGCACCTCGCGCAGATCGGCGGCACCGGCGTCTTCGTCACCGCGCTGCGTGACGCGCTGCTGCGGGGCGAGGTCGACTTCGCGGTGCACTCGCTGAAGGACCTGCCGACCACGCAGCCCGGGGAACTGGCGCTGGCCGCCGTCCCCGTCCGCGAGGACCCCCGCGACGTGATCGTCGCCCGGGACGCGCTGAAGTTCACCGACTTGCCCCGGGGCGCCCGGATCGGCACGGGTTCGCCGCGCCGCATGGCGCAGCTGAACGCGTACGCGCGCACCCACGGGCTGGACATCGAGACCGTCCCGATCCGCGGCAACGTGGACACGAGGATCCGGTACGTCCACGACGGCGAACTCGACGCCGTCGTCCTCGCCGCCGCCGGCCTGAGCCGAATAGGCCGGATCGACGAGGTGACCGACTTCCTGTCGGTCGACACGGTTCTGCCGGCCCCCGGCCAGGGGGCACTGGCGATCGAATGTGCCGCGGACAACGCGGAGCTGATCGCCGCTCTCGGCGAACTCGACGACCCGTTCACCCGGGCCGCCGTGACCGCCGAACGGTCACTGCTCGCCGCCCTGGAGGCCGGTTGCAGCGCCCCTGTGGGCGCGCTGGCCGACCTTTCCCCACTCTCGGCTCCGCTCGAGCGGGGGGACCCCCACGCCGACGAACAGAATGTCAACGAAATGCACCTGCGCGGCGTCGTCGGCACGACCGACGGCACACGCATGGTGCAGCTGTCCACCACCGGTCCCGTGCCCCAGTCACACGAACAGGCGATGGCACTCGGTCGCGAACTCGCCACCGAGATGCTCGCCCAGGGCGCGGCCGGTCTGATGGGGGAGCGAGCACATTGAGCCCCACCACCCTTCCCACCGGCCTCGAACACGGGCACGTCACCTTCCTGGGAGCCGGACCCGGGGATCCGGGACTGCTGACTCTGCGCGCCGTAGAGGCGCTGGCGAACGCGGACGTCCTCGTCGCCGAGCACGACGTGCTCGACGTGATCCGCGGACACGCCAGGCAAGGCGTCTCCGTCGTGCGTACGGACACGGATCCTTCCTCGGACGCGTATCCGGGCACAGGCACGCCTCAGCTGACGGTCGTTGACGGCACGTCAACCACCGCAGCCGTCCCGCCCGCGCGGGATGCCGCTCATCTTGTCATGGAGGCCGCGCGGGGCGGCAGGCGGGTCGTCCGTGCGGTGACCGGGGACCCGGGACTCGATACGTACGCGGCCGAGGAAATGCTCGCCTGCGCCGCCGCCGGGGTGCCCTTCGAAGTCGTCCCCGGCATCGCGAGCGCCGTCGGCGTGCCCGCGTACGCCGGTGTGCCGCTGCGGGACGCGCAGGGCGCGGACGTCCGGTTCGTGGACGCCCGTACCGCCTCCGACCGCTGCTGGACCGAGGTCGGCGCCTCCGACGGCACGGTCGTCGTCTCGACGACGCTGGACTCCGTCGCCGCCGCCGCGGGCGAGCTCGTCGCGGCCGGCCGCAAGCCGGACACCCCGCTGACGGTCACCGTCGCCGGTACGACGACGCGCCAGCGCACCTGGACCGCGACCCTCGGCACGATCGCGCAGACGCTGAAGCAGGGCAAGGTGCTGCCGTCCCCCGAGGGCGGCCGGCCGGTGATAGCCGTGGTCGGTGAGCGTTCCGCCGCCGCCCAGCGCGACCAGCTGTCGTGGTTCGAGTCCAAGCCGCTGTTCGGCTGGCGGGTCCTCGTGCCGCGCACCAAGGAGCAGGCGGCGTCTCTCTCCGACCAGCTGCGGTCCTACGGTGCCGTCCCGCACGAGGTGCCGACGATCGCCGTGGAGCCGCCGCGCACGCCCCAGCAGATGGAGCGGGCGGTCAAGGGCCTGGTGACGGGCCGCTACGAGTGGATCGCCTTCACCTCGGTCAACGCCGTCAAGGCGGTCCGGGAGAAGTTCGAGGAGTACGGCCTCGACGCGCGCGCCTTCGCGGGCATCAAGGTCGCCGCGGTGGGCGAGCAGACGGCGAAGGCCCTGGTCGCCTTCGGCGTGAAGCCCGACCTGGTCCCGAGCGGTGAACAGTCGGCCGCAGGCCTCCTGGAGGACTGGCCCCCCTACGACCCGGTCTTCGACCCGATCGACCGTGTCTTCCTGCCGCGCGCCGACATCGCCACCGAGACCCTGGTGGCCGGTCTGATCGAACTCGGCTGGGAGGTCGACGACGTCACCGCCTACCGCACGGTCCGCGCCTCGCCGCCCCCGGCGGAGACCCGCGAGGCGATCAAGGGCGGCGGCTTCGACGCGGTGCTCTTCACCTCGTCCTCGACCGTCCGGAACCTGGTCGGCATCGCCGGCAAGCCGCACAACGTGACGGTGATCGCCTGCATCGGCCCGGCCACCGCCAAGACGGCCGAGGAACACGGCCTCCGCGTCGACGTCATGGCCCCCGAACCCTCCGCCCTCAGGCTCGCGGAGGCCCTGGCCGACTTCGGCAGGAAGCGCCGCCTGGCCGCACTGGAGGCCGGGGATCCGGTGACGCGCCCGAGCGAGCGGAGGCCGGGGGCGCGGAGGCGTCGGTCGACGACGTGACGCGGTGACACGGTGACGCCGCGAGCGTGAACGGGTGGCGGGATGTGCCGGGGGGCACGTCCCGCCCTCGTGCACTTCCGCTCGGGGCGCGGCGCGCAAGTGGAAGAAATGGGCCAGGTGGATGCCCTGAAACCACAGGTGACGGACTCGAAGGCCGGCCCATGTCTGCCACTTGCCGTCCGAAGGAGACGGACGGCCGTGCGGCGGGTCCGTCAGCGGGCGGAGGCGTACGGCAGGAAGGCCGCCTACCGCAGCGGCGCCCGGACGCAGGCCCGACTCGCGTGGGAGCACGGTCGTCGGGTGTTCCTCATGCGCTCTGTGATGACCCACGCATGGGCGCGGGAGTACGCGGGCAGGCCCCACACGACCGTCATCGACGGTCCGCAGGACGTCCTCCGCCACCTCGGCTCACTCGTCCCCACCACGGGCGAGCTCACCTGGACCTGACCGGCGGCCCAGCGTGGCAACCGTCGTCGGGATGTCCGCCCGCTACGCCGACTTCCTGGTCCATCCACCGCCGCCCCGCCCTGCGACCGAATCGCCTTCGTCGTGATCTCCTCGCGGACCTCCGAGGAGACTGAGCGGGCAGGCCTCGTACAGCGGTTCCGCCGCGTCCCCTCAGGGCCGACAGGGCGTCGGCAAAGGTGGGGGACGGGCGGGCGTAGCGTAGAAGGTATGACGAAGTACGGATCTTTCCCCGGTACGCGTCCCCGGCGGCTGCGGACCTCGCCCGTCATGCGGCGGATGGTCGCCGAGACGCGGCTGCACCCCGCCGACTTCATCCTCCCGGCGTTCATCCGGGAAGGCGTGGGCGAGCCCGTGCCGATCGCCGCCATGCCCGGTGTCGTGCAGCACACCCGCGACAGCCTGAAGAAGGCCGCGTTGGAGGCGGTGGAGGCCGGGATCTCCGGGATCATGCTGTTCGGCGTGCCCGAGGACAGCAAGAAGGACGCCCTGGGGACGGCGGGGACCGACCCGGACGGCATCCTCCAGGTCGCCCTCCGTGACGTCCGCGCCGAGGTCGGTGACGACCTGCTGGTGATGTCCGACCTGTGCCTCGACGAGACGACCGACCACGGCCACTGCGGGGTACTGGACGCCGAGGGCAGGGTCGACAACGACGCCACCCTGGAGCGCTACGCGGAGATGGCCCAGGTGCAGGCCGACGCGGGCGCCCACGTGGTCGGGCCGAGCGGGATGATGGACGGGCAGATCGGCGTCATCCGCGACGCGCTGGACCAGATCGGCCGCGAGGACGTCGCGATCCTCGCCTACACCGCCAAGTACTCCTCCGCCTTCTACGGCCCCTTCCGCGAGGCCGTCGCCTCCTCCCTCAAGGGCGACCGCAAGACCTACCAGCAGGACCCCGCCAACTGGCGCGAGTCCCTGCGTGAGCTGGAGCTGGACCTCCAGGAGGGCGCCGACATGGTGATGGTCAAGCCGGCCGGTCCCTACCTCGACGTCCTCGCCCGCGTCGCGGACGCCGTGGACGTGCCCGTCTCCGCGTACCAGATCTCCGGCGAGTACGCGATGATCGAGGCCGCCGCCGAGAAGGGCTGGATCGAGCGCGACCGGGCGATCCCGGAGACGCTGACCGGGATCAAGCGGGCCGGTGCGCGGAACATCCTCACCTACTGGGCGGTCGAGGCGGCCCAGAAGCTGGGCCGGGGCGACTGGTGATCACCGTTATCACCCGAAGCCGTCGCGGGAATCATCACGTCTCCCCCCCCTGCTCCCCGACGTCGTACGGCACGACGTGGCCTACGTCCCCGGCGCCCCCTTCCACACCGGCGAAGCCGACCGCGCGACCCTCCGCCTCTGCTTCGTGACCCAGACACCACAGGAGATCACGGAGGGCCTGCGCAGGCTGGCGAAGGGGGTGGGGATCTACCCTCCTCGGGTGAGGGCCGCCGGTACGGCTCAGTCCCACCAGAAGTGCCAGACGGACTCGCCGGCCAGTTCCTCGGCGTAGGCGCCCACCGTGCCCATTCCGCTCTGCGTGACGTTGTCCGGGCAGAACGCGTAGTGCTCCGCGGCCAGCGCCTCCGTGTCGGCGAGGGTGGTGGGCGGGGCGGCCACGGAGACGACCAGGGTGTCGAAGCCGAGGCCGACGACCCGTACGCCGAAGCGGTCCTCCCAGGAACGCAGGACCGCGCAGAGCCGCGCCACGTCGTTGTCGTGGTTCACCGGGCCGCACCAGCCGATCGCGGCCGGAATGTCGGCGGACCGCCGGGCCGGGACGAGGGCGAGCCGCGGATCCTTGAACCAGGAGTGGGAGCCGTCGGTCAGCGTGTCGGCGAGCCGGGCCGCGCGGGTGCCGGGGTCGACGGTCAGCGCACCCGCGGGCGCGAGACCGGGCCAGCGGGGTCCGAACGGCGCCCGCAGCTCGCCGAGTTCCTCGTCGGGCGGGTACTCCTCGTCGTCCTCCCAGTACCCCGCGAGCACCTCCTCGGCGTCGTGGTCCCCGGGGTAGGAGGCGTACTCGGGGCTCAGCTCCCACCGGTCCGGGCCGCCCTGGGAGCCGGCCGTCTCGACCAGCACGGGCAGCAGACCCGCCCGGGCGGCGGGCAGGCCGAGCGCCGCCCAGCTGCCGGGCGACGCCTGCTTGTCGGCGTGCCACAGCAGCGGCTCCGGCCACGGCCCGTCGATCGTCGCGTCGACCAGCCTCCCGGGCGGGAGCTGGAGCCCCAGGGAACGCCCGCTCGGGTCGGACGCCAGTCTGGGCAGGGGGTTGGGAAGAGTCGCCATGCCGCCGACTCTAGGGGCGGGCACTGACAGCGCCCGCCCCGTCAGGTCCGGTTCACAGACGCCCAGGCGTCCTGATGCCCAGCAGGTCCATGCCCCGGTGCAGCGTGCGGGCCGTCACGTCGCACAGGAACAGGCGGTTCTCCACCTGCGCCGGCGTCTCCGCCTTGAGGACCGGGCACTTGTCGTAGAACGACGTGTACAGCGACGCCAGCTGGTAGAGGTACCCCGCCAGCTTGTGCGGGGCGTACTCCGTGGCCGCCTCGGCGACGGTCTCCGCGAAGGCGTCGACGTGCAGGCCGAGTGCCCGCTCCGCCGGGTGCAGCTCCGACTCCGGGTGCGCGCAGGGGCGTACGTCCCCGGCCTTCCGCAGGATCGACTGGATACGCGCGTACGCGTACTGCAGGTACACGCTGGTGTCGCCGTTCAGCGAGACCATCTGGTCCAGGTCGAACTTGTAGTCCCGGTTCGCCGACGTCGACAGGTCCGCGTACTTCACCGCGCCGATGCCCACCTGGGCACCCCGCTCGGCGATCTCCGCCTCGGACAGGTCCTGCGCCTTCTCGCGCACGACGGCCGAGGCCCGCTCGATCGCCTCGTCGAGCAGGTCCACCAGCCGGACCGTCTCGCCCTCACGTGTCTTGAACGGCTTGCCGTCCTTGCCGAGGACCGTGCCGAAGGCCAGTTGGTGCGCCTTGACGTCCTCGCCCAGCCAGCCCGCCCGGCGCGCGGTCTCGAAGACCATCCGGAAGTGCAGGGACTGCCGCGCGTCCACCACGTACAGCAGGGTGTCCGCCTTCAGGTGGAAGACGCGGTCACGGATCGCGGAGAGGTCCGTCGCCGCGTAGCCGTAGCCGCCGTCGGACTTCTGCACGATCAGCGGGACCGGGTTGCCGTCCGGGCCCTTGATGTCCTCGAAGAAGACGCAGAGGGCGCCCTCGGAGCGGACGGCGACGCCGGACTCCTCCAGCAGGCGGCAGGTCTCGGCGAGCATGTCGTTGTAACCCGACTCGCCGACGATGTCGGGGTCCCGGATCTCCATGTCCAGCTTCTCGAAGACGGAGAAGAAGTAGATCTTCGACTCGTCCACGAACCTCTGCCACATGGCGAGGGTGTGCGGCTCCCCGGCCTGGAGGTCCACGACCCGGCGCCGGGCCCGCGTCTTGAACTCCTCGTCCGAGTCGAACAGCTTCCGCGCCGCCTTGTAGAGGCGGTCGAGGTTCGACATCGCCTCCTCACCGCTGACCTGGTCCTGCTTGTGGTCCAGCTCGTGCGGGTGCTCGTCCAGGTACTGGATGAGCATGCCGAACTGGGTGCCCCAGTCGCCGATGTGGTGGCGACGGACCACGTTCTCGCCGGTGAACTCCAGGAGCTGGACCACCGCGTCGCCGATCACCGCCGAGCGCAGGTGGCCGACGTGCATCTCCTTCGCCACGTTCGGCTGGGCGTAGTCGATCACCGTGGTGCCCGGGTTCGCGGCCTGGGGCACGCCGAGCCGGCCCGACTCGTCCGCGTAGCGCGCGGCCAGGTTCTCCGTGATCGCCCGGTCGGCGATGGTGATGTTCAGGAAGCCGGGACCGGAGACCCCGATGTCCTTGATCACGTCACCGGACTCCACCCGCGCGACCACCTGGGCCGCCAGCTCCCGCGGGTTCGCCTTCGCCTTCTTGGCGAGCGCCAGGATCCCGTTGGCCTGGAAGTCGGCCCGGTCGCTTCGTCGCAGCAGCGGGTCCGCGCCGGCGGCCTCCGGCAGGGTGGCCGAGAGGGCGGACGCGAGGTGCTGCTGGACGGAGTCGCTGAGGGACGTGACCGAGGCCATAGGAAGGGGTGCCGTTCTCCTCGTGGGGATGGATAGACCCAGTCAGTATCCCATGGTGGGTAAAGCCGTTTTCCCGGGCGCGAGCCGGTCTGTGAGAATGGGGTGTCACCCCGTTCAGAAAGAAGGACGTGCCGATCGTGGCTCAGAGCACCGAGACCACCGACTGGGTCTCCCGTTTCGCGGATGAGGTCATCGAGGAGTCGGAGCGCCGGGCCCCTGGCAAACCGGTCGTCGTCGCGTCCGGGCTCTCCCCTTCGGGCCCCATCCACCTGGGCAACCTCCGCGAGGTGATGACCCCGCACCTCGTCGCCGACGAGATCCGCCGCCGCGGCCGCCAGGTCCGGCACCTGATCTCCTGGGACGACTACGACCGCTACCGGAAGGTGCCCAAGGGCATCCCCGGGGTCGAGGAGGACACCTACCAGGAGCACATCGGCAAGCCCCTGACCTCCGTGCCCGCCCCGCCCGGGTCGGCGTACCCGAACTGGGCCGAGCACTTCAAGGCCGCGATGACCGAGTCGCTGGCCGAGCTGGGCGTCGAGTTCGACGGGATCAGCCAGACCGCGCAGTACACCTCCGGCGTGTACCGCGACCAGATCCTGCACGCCATGCAGCACCGCGGCGACATCGACGCGATCCTCGCCCAGTACCGCACCAAGCCCAAGCCCGCCGCCAAGAAGCAGCAGAAGCCCGTCGACGAGGCCGAACTGGAGGCCGAGGAGGGTTCCGGCGCGGCCGCCGAGGACGACGGCAGCTCCGGCGCCGCCGGGTACTTCCCGTACAAGCCGTACTGCGGCGACTGCGAGAAGGACCTCACCACGGTCACCTCCTACGACGACGACACCACCGAACTGGCCTACACCTGCGACGCCTGCGGCTTCTCCGAGACCGTCCGGCTGAGCGAGTTCCACCGCGGCAAGCTCGTGTGGAAGGTCGACTGGCCGATGCGCTGGGCGTACGAGGGGGTCGTCTTCGAGCCGAGCGGTGTCGACCACTCGTCGCCGGGCTCCTCCTTCCAGGTCGGCGGGCAGATCGTCGGGATCTTCGGCGGGAAGCAGCCCATCGGCCCGATGTACGCCTTCGTCGGCATCAGCGGCATGGCGAAGATGTCGTCCTCGCGCGGTGGCGTGCCCACGCCCGCCGACGCGCTGCAGATCATGGAACCGCAGCTGCTGCGGTGGCTGTACGCCCGCCGCCGGCCCAACCAATCGTTCAAGATCGCCTTCGACCAGGAGATCCAGCGGCTGTACGACGAGTGGGACAAGCTGGCGGCCAAGGTCGCCGACAGCTCCGCGCTGCCCGGCGACGTCGCCGCGTACACCCGGGCCGTGGGCACCGCCGCCGGTGAGCTGCCGAGGACACCGCGCCCGCTGCCCTACCGCACCCTCGCCTCCGTCGCCGACATCACCGCCGGCCACCAGGACCAGGCCCTGCGCATCCTGTCCGAGCTCGACCCGGCCGACCCGCTCGGCTCCCTGGACGAGGTCCGGCCGCGCTACGACAGGGCCGAGGCCTGGATCAACACCCACGTCCCGGCCGACCAGCGCACCATCGTTCGCGACGAACCCGACGCCGAGCTGCTCAAGTCCCTCGACGAGCCCTCCCAGCAGTCCCTGCGGCTGCTGCTCGACGGGCTCGCCGACCACTGGTCGCTCGACGGACTCACCCACCTCGTCTACGGCGTGCCCAAGGTCCAGGCCGGGTTCTCCGCCGACGCCACGCCCAAGGAGCTGCCGCCGGAGATCAAGACCGCCCAGCGGTCGTTCTTCGCCCTGCTCTACCACCTGCTCGTCGGCCGTGACACCGGCCCGCGGCTGCCTACGCTGCTGCTCGCGGTGGGCCAGGAGCGGGTGCGGGCCCTGCTCGGGGAGTGAGACGCGAGTAAGGCCGAGACCAAGCAGAAGGCGCCCGGTGCTCTCCCGCACCGGGCGCCTTCCGCTTGCCCGCGCTAGGCGATGTGGTCCTCTTCCAGCTCCGCGTTGTAGCGGTTCGTGAAGCGGTTGACCATGCGCTTGGCCTCTTCCGGGGGCAGACCGATGCTGAACTCGGCCTCGACGTTCTCGCCGAACTCACGCGGCGTCGGGTAGCTGCCGTTGATCGACTGCTTGAACACCTGGTAGTACGCGTCCTCGTCCGGCTCCGGCGCGCCGCCGCCCCCGCCCAGCTCACGGGTACGGCCGGGGCTCACCGGGATGGGAAAGCTGCCGGTCTCCTCCGGGGAGGGCTCGTCGTACTGCGACTGCTGCTCCTGGTACTGCTTGGCCTGCCGCTGCTCCGCGTACCACTGGGCGTACTGCTCCGGGTCGTACGTGGGGTCGTAGTCGCCCTGGTACTCGACCTGCTGGGGCACGTTGAACCAGGGACTCTGCTCCTCCGGCGGCTCGGGCTCGTACCGCCGCTGCTCCTCGACCGGCGGCGCCTGCCGCGGCACGGCCGGCGCGGCCTCGACGGCCCGCGGAGCGGCGTAGGCCTCCACCTGGCGCGCGGCGGGCAGCACCGGCGGCTCGATGCCCGCCGCGGCCAGACCCTCCGGAGCCGTCTCCGCCAGCGGCACCCCGTACCGCGCGAGACGCAGCGGCATCAACGACTCCACCGGAGCCTTGCGCCGCCAGGCCCGGCCGAACCGGGAACGCAACCGGGCCTGGTAGACGAGACGTTCCTGCTCCAGCTTGATCACCTGGTCGTAGGAGCGCAGCTCCCACAGCTTCATGCGGCGCCACAACAGGAAGGTCGGCACCGGGGAGAGCAGCCAGCGGGTGAGCCGGACGCCCTCCATGTGCTTGTCCGCCGTGATGTCGGCGATCCGCCCGATCGCGTGCCGGGCCGCCTCGACCGAGACCACGAACAGCACCGGGATCACCGCGTGCATGCCCACACCCAGCGGGTCCGGCCAGGCCGCCGCACCGTTGAAGGCGATCGTCGCGATCGTCAGCAGCCAGGCCGTCTGACGCAGCAACGGGAAGGGGATGCGGATCCAGGTCAGCAGCAGATCCAGGGCCAACAGGACACAGATGCCGGCGTCGATGCCGATCGGGAACACGTAGGCGAAGTTCCCGAAGCCCTTCTTGATGGCCAGCTCACGGACGGCCGCGTACGAACCGGCGAAGCCGATGCCGGCGATGATCAGGGCGCCGGTCACGACCACGCCGATGAGAACGCGGTGCATCCGAGTCAGCTGCAGTGGCGCGGCCACTCGACACTCCCCTCCCCTTGCGTGTTCTTGCGCGGAACAGGGTGGCACACCTGTACGGCGAACGTGGTGCCGGTCAGCCCTTCGAAGCCGCCGACTTCGACGGGGACGCGCTCGCGGACGGCTTCCCGGAAGCCGGCGCCGACGGCGACGCGGACGCCGACCCGGAGGCCGGCTTCGACGGCGAGGAACTCGCCCCGCCCGAACCCGCACCGGAGCCCGTGTCCGAACTGCCGCCCGCATCCTGGCCGTTGGCCTTGGCCACCGCGGCCACCGCTTCCTTGGCCGCTTCCTTGGCCGCCTTCGTCAGACCGTCCGCGGCCGGTGTCTTCTCACCCGCCAGACCGGCACCGTTGTAATCGAGGGTGACGACGACGTTCTCCACCCGCGCGACCACGGTCTGCTGTTTGAAGCTGCCTTCCTTCTTCTTCAGGTCGTAGTGCACCGCCGACGCCTCGTCACCCGTACCGGCGACCGGCTCCGTCTGGGCGTTCTTCGCGCCCGACACCGACTGCGCCGCCTTGACCTGGTCGGCGTAGTACACCTGCGCCTGCTTGTCCCCCGAACCGCGGTTGGCGTCCGAGTCGAAGCGGATGAGCGAGACGTTGAGCCAGCGGAACTGCGAGCCCTTCACCCCGTTGTTGTCGAGGCTGCTCCAGGAGCAGCTGGCCCGGGACGAAGTGTCGCTCGACGTACCCTCCTTGCCCGACTTCGCACCCTTGGGCACCATGTCACCCAGGGTCTTCTTCGACAGCACCGCACACGGCTCCGGCAACTTCGCGTACGCGGCCGCCTGCACCGTCGCAGAGGCACTCGCGGAGGCGCTGCCCCCGCCCTCGCCGGTCGCGGCGGTCTGCTGCGAGCCCGTCGCACCCTCGTCGGATCCGGAGTCCGACGAACAGCCGGCCGCCACCAGCATCACGGGGACCGCCGCCGCACAGACAAGAAGGCGGGGGAGGAGCTGGACTCGCTGGGCACGCTGGTCGTCTCGCTGGGCTGCTCGCTGCATGGTTCCTTCACTCATGACGCTCGTGTTTCCTGCGGTCGGATCGGGTCCGATGGGTCACGGTACGCGGTGAGCGAGCTGTGCGGCTTGTCTTCGCGGCGTTCGCGCACGGCCCCCTGAGGGCCCCGCGGCACCTCTAACCGCCCAGCGCGTCGTCCAGCTTGGCCGCCAGATCACGCGCCCTGTCCTGCATTTCCTTGCTGTCCGGGACGACCCCGACCGTCATCGGCTGTTCCGCGTACTCGATGGTCACGATCACGTTGGACGTGCGGAACACCACAGTCACCGTCCGCTGTTCCGCCGTCGAACCGGAGTCCGTCAGCTGGTCGTCGAGGAACGCCTCGTCGCCCAGGTCGTCCAGCGTACGAGGCTGGAGATCGGCCGCGTCGGTACCCGGGGAACCGCCGGAGGAACCTGACGGCGAGGCGCTCGAGGAGGCACCGGCCGAGGGTGCCACCGTGGACGTCGGCTCCCCGCCCGCGGCCGAGGCGGACGAGGACGCGGAAGGAGACCCGGAGGCGGAACCCGACGCGGGCCCCGACGCCGAGACCTGCGGCTCGGGAAGGTCGGCCGCGGTCTGCCGGTCCGCGAACAGCTTCTCCGCCTGACTGTCGTCGCTCACCGAGTTGTCGTACGACACCACCCGCTCGAAGTCGACCACGAGGTGGTCGGTCGCCTCCGCGGAATCGGCCTTCCAGCGGCAACCGACCGTGCGGTCCGTGTCGTACGTGAGCGTCGCCTCGCCCTGGTACGCCTTGTCCCGCTGGTCCTGGTCGGCGATCTGCCGGATGCCCGGCAGGAGCGAGTCGAGGGTGTCGTGACCGACCGCGCCGCAGGCTTCGGGGAGCGTGCGGTACTTGCCGGGCTGCGCCACGGCCGTCGCCGTGCCGGCGTCGCCCGGGTTCGCGTCGTCCGTCGAACCCGTGTCGCCCGAGCCGCTCGTGCAGCCGGCCAGCAGCGCCGCGAGGAGGGCGGCGGTGCCGGTTACGTACGCCTTCCGCTGCACGGTCAGGCTCCTCTCGACAGTGTCCCGGGCGATCGGTCATCCAGTGTCCCCGCTGGTAATTCGCTTGCCGCAGCGGGGCGTCCCCTGAGGACAATGTGTATCGCACGCACTGCTGTGGACGCCGGTTCGCTGTCCCTTTCCGCCAACCTTCGCGCTGCTTTTGCGTTTTGCCGCTTTTCATACATTTTTGTTGCACCCCAGGGGGACGAGGAAGACATGTCGTACGTGGAAATGCCCGGCGCGAAGGTCGCGATCCGCATGTGGACCGACCCCGCGACGGTCGAGGACGTGGCCCTGCAGCAGCTCCGCAACGTCGCCACCCTCCCGTGGATCAAGGGCCTGGCGGTCATGCCGGACGTCCACTACGGCAAGGGCGCGACGGTCGGCTCGGTCATCGCCATGCGGGGGGCCGTGTGCCCCGCGGCGGTCGGGGTGGACATCGGCTGTGGGATGTCGGCGGTGAGGACGTCGCTGACGGCGAACGACCTGCCGGGGGATCTGTCACGACTGCGGTCGCGGATCGAGCAGGCGATTCCGGTGGGGCGCGGGATGCATGACAGCCCTGTCGAGCCGGGGCGGTTCCACGGGCTCGCCACTTCCGGGTGGGACGACTTCTGGGGGCGGTTCGACGGGATCGCGGAAGCGGTCAAGTTCCGTCACGAGCGGGCGGAAAAGCAGATGGGGACGCTTGGATCCGGGAATCACTTCATCGAAGTCTGCACGGATTCGACCGGTTCCGTCTGGCTGATGCTCCACTCCGGTTCCCGGAACATCGGCAAGGAACTCGCCGAGCACCACATCGGCGTGGCCCAGAAGCTCCCGCACAACCAGGGCCTGATCGACCGCGACCTCGCCGTCTTCGTCGCGGACACCCCGCAGATGGCGGCGTACCGCAACGACCTGTTCTGGGCGCAGGAGTACGCCAGGCACAACCGCACGATCATGATGGCGCTCCTGAAGGACGTGATCCGCAAGGAGTTCAAGAAGGCGAAGCCGGCCTTCGAGCCGGAGATCTCCTGCCACCACAACTACGTGAGCGAGGAGCGCTACGAGGGCATGGACCTGCTCGTCACCCGCAAGGGCGCGATCCGGGCCGGGTCCGGCGAGTACGGAATCATCCCCGGCTCGATGGGCACGGGTTCGTACATCGTGAAGGGCCTCGGCAACGAGAAGTCCTTCAACTCCGCCTCGCACGGCGCCGGCCGGCGCATGAGCCGCAACGCGGCCAAGCGCCGTTTCTCGACCAGGGACCTCGAGGAGCAGACGCAGGGCGTGGAGTGCCGCAAGGACTCCGGCGTCGTCGACGAGATCCCCGGCGCCTACAAGCCGATCGAGCAGGTCATCGACCAGCAGCGGGACCTGGTGGAAGTCGTCGCGAAGCTGAAGCAGGTCGTGTGTGTGAAGGGCTGAGACGACCGCGGGCCCGGACGCCTCGGCGGACGGGCCGGTGCGCTGCGTTCAGTGGCCGTGGCGTACCGCGTAGATCATGACGAAGGCCACGATGTGGATGCCGAAGAGGAAGTAGGCGAGGAAGTACCAGACCTTGCGCTCGTCCTTGGTCTCCTGCTCCAGGCGGCGCTTCTCCAGCGTCCTGTCGTGGTCGGGCATCACAGCTCCCGGTGGACCTTGGTGTTGGAGGCCTGGGCGCGGGGGCGCAGGACCAAGAGGTCGACGTTGACGTGGCTGGGGCGGGTCACCGCCCAGGTGATGGTGTCGGCGACGTCCTCGGCGGTGAGGGGTTCGGCGACGCCCTCGTACACCTTGGCCGCCTTCTCCTGGTCGCCGCCGAAGCGGGTGAGGGCGAACTCGTCGGTGCGGACCATGCCGGGCGCGATCTCGATGACGCGGACCGGCTGCCCGACGATCTCCAGGCGCAGGGTCTCGGCGAGGACGTGTTCGCCGTGCTTGGCGGCGACGTAGCCCGCGCCTCCCTCGTAGGTGCCGTGGCCGGCGGTGGAGGAGACCACCACGACCGTGCCGTCGCCGCTCGCGACGAGCTTGGGGAGGAGGGCCTGGGTGAGGTTGAGCGTGCCGATGACGTTCGTCTCGTACATCGTGCGCCAGTCCGCGGGGTCGCCGGTGGCGACGGGGTCGGCGCCGAGTGCGCCGCCGGCGTTGTTGACGAGGACGCCGATGGTCCCGAAGGCGGTGGCGAACTCGTCGACGGCCGCGCGGTCGGTGACGTCGAGCTGGTACGCGGTCGCCGAGTGACCGGCCGCCGTCAGTTCCGCCGCGAGTGCCTCGATGCGGTCCTCGCGGCGGGCGGTGAGGACGACGCGGTATCCGGCCGCGGCGAGCTGCCGGGCCGTGGCGGCGCCGATTCCGCTGCTCGCACCGGTGACGACGGCGATGCGGGAGGCGGCGGACGGGGCTGCGGTGGCCATGGGGGCGGCTCCTCGGGCGTGCGGTGGTCGGTCGGGGCCAAGGGTAGGCGACCGCGGCGGGCCGGTGGCAGGGCCGTTCGGCCCGCGAACGGTCAGGGGCCTAGCCCCCGCTGCGGGGCGCCCACATGAGGACGGCCATTCCGGCCAGGCAGACGACCGCGCCGGTGACGTCCCAGCGGTCGGGGCGGTAGCCGTCGGCGATCACGCCCCACAGCAGGGAACCGGCGATGAAGATCCCGCCGTAGGCGGCGAGGACGCGGCCGAAGTGGGCGTCGGGCTGGAAGGTGGCGACGAATCCGTAGGCGCCGAGTGCGATCACGCCGCCGGCCGCCCAGAGCCATCCCCGGTGCTCGCGCACGCCCTGCCAGACGAGCCAGGCGCCGCCGATCTCGAAGAGGGCGGCGACGACGAAGAGGGCGGCGGAGCGGAGGACGAGCATGGCGGCAGCTTCGCACGGGCGCGTCACCTGATGGAGGGCGCCTGCGGTCCGCTCCCCGTGGCATACATCCTGTAGATGCGTACATGTCCGGTACGTGCAGGTGAGGAGTGGTGTCATGCGAGGGCTGCGGGGTCTGCGAGGGTCACGAGGTCGTCAGGGCCTGCGGAGCCTGGCCGTGTCCGGGCTGGCCGGGCTGTCCGCGCTCGCGGGCGCCGGGGCCGCCTGGGCCGGTGATCCCTCGGCCGGCCTGGCGTATCACGGTTCCGCGATGCTGGCCGGCGGCCAGGTGGACGTGTGGCTGACCCCGCGCAACGACGGACCGGCCGCCGTCCCGGACGCGAGCGTACGGCTGCGCTGGTCGGCGGCGCTCGCGGACGTGCAGCAGCTCCCGGCGGGGTGCGCGCGCACGGAGGAGCGGGCGGTGGTGTGCCGTACCGGGGCGCTGGCCGCGCACGGGCTGGGTGAGCAGATCGCCCTCTCGGTGCGGCTGGAGGGGCGGCCGCCGGAGGTGACGATGGAGGTGGAGACGGCGTGGACCGGTGGCGCCGCCGAGCCCGGCAAGACGCACGAGGCGGAGCGGGTGCTGGTGCTGGCCACGGGGGACCCGTACGCGTTCTGAGCGGGGGCGGGCCGGCGAGTCCGCTGTGCCGGACGCTCTCCGCGCGACGCGGACGGAAGGGGCGGTCAGGTCCGGGGACGCTGCGGGGGACGGCCGGTCGGGTCTGCTGGCGGAGCTGTCCACGGTCTCCCGCCGGTACCTGGCGTCGTACGCCCTGTTCCACCAGGCCGTCGCCGACCGTCTCGGCCTGCACCCCACCGACCTGCAGTGCCTGAATCCGCTCACGCTTCAGGAGGCGCCGGTCACCGCCGGCCGTGTCGCGGAGCCGACCGGGCTGACCACGGGGCCGGCGACACGGCTGGTGGACCGGCAGAGGGCGGGGTACGTCGTCCGGGAGCGGGACGCGGTGGACCGGCGGCGGGTGCTGGTGGCGACCGTGCCGGAGAAGGCCGCCGAGTTGGGGCGGATGTGGGACCGCCTCGGCGGCACCCGGGGGACGCTCTTCGACGACCTGGACGACGCCGAACCGGCGCTCGTCGTCCGGCACATGAGGCGGACGGTGGAGCTGAGCGGGGAGCGGATCGCCCGGCTCCGGGAGGGCCGGGTCTGACCCGGGGGACTGCTCGGGGCCGGGCGAGGCCCCACGGGGGCGGTCGGGGGGCGGGGTGGGTGCGTCGATGCCGTGCCGCGGGCCCGGCCCACGTCGGTGGGCGGGCACGGGGTGCGGGCGACGGCTGACGGGGTGGGCGGAATATACGGCCGAGGGGACTCGTTCGGAGGGATATAGTTTAACGGTCAACAACTTGGAGGTTGAGCGACCATGCAGTTCGGGATCTTCAGCGTCGGTGATGTCACACCGGACCCGACCACGGGCCGTACGCCGACCGAGCGCGAGCGCATCAAGGCCATGGTCGCCATCGCGCTGAAGGCCGAGGAGGTCGGCCTGGACGTCTTCGCGACCGGTGAGCACCACAACCCGCCGTTCGTGCCCTCGTCCCCGACCACGATGCTCGGCTACATAGCGGCGCGTACGGAGAAGCTGATCCTCTCCACCTCCACGACCCTCATCACCACCAACGACCCGGTGAAGATCGCCGAGGACTTCGCGATGCTCCAGCACCTGGCCGACGGCCGGATGGACCTGATGATGGGCCGCGGCAACACCGGCCCGGTCTACCCCTGGTTCGGCAAGGACATCCGGGAGGGCATCAACCTCGCCGTCGAGAACTACGCCCTGCTGCGCCGGCTGTGGCGCGAGGACGTCGTCGACTGGGAGGGCAAGTTCCGCACGCCGCTGCAGGGCTTCACGTCCACACCGCGGCCGATGGACGACGTGCCGCCGTTCGTCTGGCACGGCTCCATCCGCTCCCCGGAGATCGCCGAGCAGGCCGCGTACTACGGCGACGGCTTCTTCCACAACAACATCTTCTGGCCGGCCGACCACACCAAGCGGATGGTCGAGTTCTACCGGAAGCGGTTCGCGCACTACGGCCACGGCACGCCCGAGCAGGCGATCGTCGGCCTCGGCGGCCAGGTGTTCATGCGGAAGAACTCGCAGGACGCGGTGCGCGAGTTCCGCCCGTACTTCGACAACGCCCCCGTGTACGGGCACGGCCCTTCGCTGGAGGACTTCACCGAGCAGACGCCCCTGACGGTCGGCTCCCCGCAGCAGGTGATCGAGAAGACGCTGTCCTTCCGCGAGTACGCCGGTGACTACCAGCGTCAGCTGTTCCTGATGGACCACGCCGGCCTGCCCCTGAAGACCGTGCTGGAACAGCTCGACATGCTCGGCGAAGAGGTCGTGCCGGTGCTGCGCAAGGAATTCGCCGCCGGCCGCCCGGCCGGCGTGCCGGAGGCCCCCACCCACCAGTCCCTGCTCGCCGCCGCTTCCCAGGAGGTGACCGTCGCATGAAGCTCGTCGTCGTCTCGGCGGGGCTGAGCGTCCCGTCCTCCACCCGGCTGCTGGCCGACCGGCTGGCGAAGACCACCGCCGAGCGGACCGCGGCGGAGGTACGGGTGATCGAACTGCGGGACCTCGCGGTGGAGATCGCGCACAACTTCACCAACGGGTTCCCCGGCCGGGCGCTGGCGGACGCGCTGGACGCGGTGGCCGCGGCCGACGGCGTGATCGTCGTCAGCCCGGTGTTCACCGCCTCCTACAGCGGGCTGTTCAAGTCCTTCTTCGACGTGCTCGACCAGGACGCGCTGGCCGGCAAGCCGGTGCTGATCGCGGCGACGGGCGGGACGGCCCGGCACTCGCTCGTCCTGGAGCACGCGCTGCGTCCGCTGTTCGCCTACCTGCGGGCCGTGGTCGTGCCGACCGCCGTCTACGCGGCCTCGGAGGACTGGGGCGCGCAGGGCCTGGCGGAACGGATCGAGCGGGCCGCCGGGGAGCTGGCCGCGCTGATGGCGGGGCTGTCGGGGACCCGGCCGGCCGAGGCCGAGGACGGGCCCCAGGACGGCGCCGAGGACGACGGCGGTCTCGCGGTGGTGCCGTTCGAGCAGCAGCTGGCGGCGCTGAGAGGGTGACCCGGAGTCCGCCGGAGCGGGAGCCCGGGGGCGGCAGCCCCCGGGCCGGGGCGCGGTTGCCCCGCGCACGGTGAGAGCCAGGTAAAAAGGGTGATCGTAGGCCCACTCGCCCCGGCCGAACCGCCGGAGGCCTTGGCAGACTGGGAAGGTGCCCCAGACTGTGCTGCTCGCCGAAGACGACCGTGCCATCCGCCATGCCCTGGAGCGTGCCCTGAGCCTGGAGGGCTACGAGGTCACGGCGGTCGCCGACGGCGTCGAGGCGCTCGCGCAGGCGCACCGGACCCCGCCGGACGTCCTCGTCCTGGACGTGATGATGCCGGGCATCGACGGCCTCCAGGTGTGCCGGGTGCTGCGCGCCGAGGGCGACCGGACGCCGATCCTGATGCTCACCGCGCTGGTGGAGACCGCCGACCGCATCGCGGGCCTGGACGCCGGCGCCGACGACTACGTGGTCAAGCCGTTCGACGTCGAGGAGGTCTTCGCCCGCCTGCGCGCCCTGCTCCGCCGTACCAGCCCGGTCACCGCGGGCACCGCGGGAGGCAGCGGCGGCAACGGCGGCACCCCCGAGGTGAGCAAGGCCGACCCGCAGGTCTCCGACCGGCAGACCGAGGCCGCCGGCCTGCGCATGGACCTCCAGGCCCGCCGCGCCTGGCGGGGCAGGCGGGAGCTGGAGCTGACCCGCACCGAGTTCGAGCTGCTGGAGCTGCTCGTCCGCAACGCGGGCATCGTCCTCGACCACTCCACCATCTACGACCGCATCTGGGGCTACGACTTCGGCCCCGGCTCCAAGAACCTCGCCGTCTACGTCGGCTATCTGCGCCGCAAGCTGGACGAGCCCGGCGCCCCGCAGCTGATCCACACCGTCCGGGGCGTGGGTTACGTGCTGCGGGAGGACTGAGTGGGCCGCCTCGGGCGGCTGCCGGCCCGGCGCCGGCCCAAGCTGGTGTCGCTGCGCACCACCTTCGCCGTGTCCTTCGCGGCCGTGACCGCCGCCGTCACGATCCTCGTCGGCATCCTCTCCTACAGCGCCGCCGCCCGGCTGGTCCGCGTCGACCAGCAGTCGGTGTTCACCGAGGTCGTGCAGGACGTGCAGGACGAGGTGCGGCAGCAGGACATGGCGCCGGACGACTTCTCCTCCTCGCGCCCCGGCCACGACGTCGTCCGGCCGGCCCGCACCGACGTCCAGGTGCTCGGCGCCGAGGGCCAGATCATCGACCACGGCAGCCCGGTGCTGCCCGTGACCGCCCGCGACCGGACCACCGCCGGTGCGGCGGCGGCCGGGAAGCTGGTCGAGCACAAGGACGTCCGGGTCGGCGAGGACCTCTTCCGCGTCGCGACCGTCGCGCTCGGCGACGGGCGGGGGGCGGTGCAGGTGGCGCAGGAGTTCAGCGATACCGAGGACCTGCTGCGGGCGTTGCAGCAGCGGACGCTCGCGCTGATGTCCGCGGTCGTGGTCGCCGCCGGCTTGTTCGGCTGGTGGCTGGCCCGCCGTATCACCCGCCGCCTGGTGATCCTCACCTCGGCCGCCGAGGACGTCGCCCGCACCCGGCAGCTGGGCATCGAGGTGCCCGTCGCCGGATACGACGAGGTGGGCCGCCTCGGCCGTGCCTTCGACCGCATGCTGGGCCGCCTCGCCCAGTCCGAGGAGGACCAGCGCCGCCTGGTGCAGGACGCGGGCCACGAACTGCGCACCCCGTTGACCTCGCTCCGTACGAACATCTCGCTCCTGCGCCGCATCGACGAACTCCCGCCGGCCACCCGTGAGGACCTCGTCGCCGACCTCACCCAGGAGGCCCGCGAGCTGACCGACCTGGTCAACGAGCTCGTCGATCTCGCCGCCGGACAGTCCGACACCGAGCCGCCGCAGCGGGTGGACGTCGCCGACATCGCCGAGGACGTGGTGGGCCTCGCCCGGCGCCGTACCGGCCGGGACATCGTGCTGCGGGCGAGCGGCGACACGACCACCGACGGCCGTCCCGGCATGCTCCAGCGCGCCATGTCGAACCTGGTCGAGAACGCCGCCAAGTTCGACCGCGACGGCAAGGCCCCCATCGAGGTCAGCATCGCCGGTCCCGCCCGGCCCGGGCCGGTCCGCGTCGAGGTCCTCGACCGCGGTCCGGGCGTCGTCGACGGCGACCTCATCCGCATCTTCGACCGTTTCTACCGCGCCGCCGACGCCCGTTCCCTGCCCGGCTCCGGTCTCGGTCTGTCCATCGTGCGGGAGGTGGCCATGGCACACGGCGGCTCCCCGTTCGCGTTCCGGCGCGAGGGCGGCGGCTCGGTGATCGGGTTCACTGTGGGCGGGGGCGTCACGGGCGGGACGCGCGACGGCACCTGACCGGCACCCGCGGTGGGCCGGCCGGACGGGGCCCGGTGGGAGCGCGGGCCCTGGGTTCGTCGGCCGGGGGCGGGGCGTGCGGGGGCCTGGCCTCACCGGATGCGCCCTCACCGTTTGGGGGCGTGCACGCGTGGGCTTCCTGGCCGGGCCGGGGCGGCCGTCCGTCCCCGGCGCGCGACCGGGGGCGCGGGACGGGGGACGGGGGACGGCCGTGTCCGGGCGTTCCTGGCGGCGGCTTCAGGACGGGTGCCTGCGGCGGCCCGGCAGGCCCGGCAGGGCCGGTGCCGTGAGGAATCCCTCGGCCCGCGCGCTGGCCAGGCCGATGCGCGGGATGTCGCTGCTCTTGGCGAAGAGCAGGAACCGCGGCTCCCACACCGGCCGGTACTTGGCGTTGGCGCGGTAGAGGGACTCGATCTGCCACCAGCGGGAGAAGAAGGTGAGGACCGACCGCCACAGGCGGAGCACCGGCCCGGCGCCGAGCCGGGAGCCACGTTCGAAGACCGACCGGAACATGGCGAAGTTCAGCGACACCCGGCGTACGCCCAGCTCCTCGGCGTGCAGCAGCAGCTCCACCACCATGTACTCCATCAGGCCGTTCTCGCAGTCGCGGTCGCGGCGCATCAGGTCGAGGGAGAGGCCGTGTCCGCCCCACGGCACGAAGCTCAGCAGGGCGCGCGGTTCGCCCTGGGCGTCGCGGCACTCGAGCATCACGCAGCGGCCGTCGGCGGGGTCACCGAGACGGCCGAGGGCCATGGAGAAGCCGCGTTCGGTGGCGCCGTCGCGCCAGTGGTCGGCGCGGTCGACGAGCAGGGCCATCTCGTCGTCGGGGATGTCCTCGTGACGGCGGATGCGGACGGTGTAACCGGCCCGGCGCACCCGGTTGTGGGCCTGGCGCACCACGCGCATCGCGCGGCCCTCGAGGGTGAAGTCGGCGAGGTCGACGATCGCCTCGTCGCCGAGTTCGAGGGCGTCCAGACCGTGCCGGGCGTAGACCGTGCCGGCCTCCTCGCTCGCCCCCATGACGGCGGGCGTCCAGGCGTGCCGGCGGGCTTCGGCGAGCCAGGCGTCGATGGCGCCGGGCCAGGCCTCGGGGTCGCCGATGGGATCGCCGGAGGCGAGGCTGACGCCGCCGACGACGCGGTAGGCGACGGCGGCCTTGCCGCTGGGGGAGAAGAGGACGGCCTTGTCGCGGCGCAGCGCGAAGTAGCCGAGGGAGTCGCGTTCGCCGTTCCGGTCGAGCAGGTCCCGTAGCCGCCGTTCGTCGTCCGGGCCGAGGAGGGCCTGGCCGCGCGGGGCGCGGAAGCAGGCGTACAGGACGAGGAGGAAGGTCGCGGCGACCAGGATGTTGATGATCACGTCGACCCAGCGGGGGGCGCTCACGGAGTCGACCCGGTCGGCGAGCGGGCCGACGCTGATGCCGCGCAGCAGGGTGTACGCGATCCGGTCCTGGAGCGTGGCGCCGGGCATCTTGTTCGTCGCGCCCACGAGCAGTGTGCCGAGGCCGGCGCTGACCAGCGTGCCGCCGATGCCGACGGCCAGGGCGAGCTTCGGGTTGGAGCGGTCGCCGATGGCGTCGAACTCCCGGCGGCCGATCAGCAGCGCGGCCACGAACAGGGCGGTGAGCACGGTGGAGAGCCAGTTGAACGGGTGCTGGCGGTAGGGGGCGCGGGTGAGCGCGAGGGCGTACAGGCCGAGGAGGGCGCCGGAGAGCAGCAGGTTGAAGGCCCAGGCGGCCCGCTTGCGGCGCCGCATCACCAGCGCGAGGAAGGCGGCCAGCGCGGCCGAGACCAGGCCGGCGGTGGCGAGGTACGGCGTGAAGTACTCGCCCGCGTTGTGCTCGTGCACCTCCTCGCGGAAGGGGAGGGAGACGACCGCGGCGATGTTCAGCGCGGTGAGCAGCCGCAGGTACCAGACGGTGGCAGCGGCCGCCCGTGCCCGCAGCCGCGGGCCGGGGAGCCCGGGCAGGGGGCGCGGTGGGCGCCGGGCGGGGAGCCGCGAGGAGGGTGTGGCCGACTGCTGTGCGGGCAGTGGGGGCATGGTGACCGGTCACCTAGAGACGGGGGACGGGGAACGGGTGGGCGGCCGGCCGCGCGGGTTCGTCACGCGGCCGCGCCACCACAGACCCTACAGTTTGTAGGGTAGCGCGGTGGGGTGCGCACCGTCCCGCGATCGCGGCACGCCGATCGGGGCGCGTGGGCACGCGGGGGTGTGCACGGCGTGCGGTGCGCCGGTCCGGACAGGGTGCCGGGCAGACCCTAGTCGGTCCCGTTCTCCGTACGGCGTCGGTCCGTCGTCAGCGTCCAGGCCAGATTGCCCACCGCGGCCCCGGCCGCCACCACGGCGGCGATCACCCCGGCCGTGGCCAGCCCGTCGCCGAACAGGTGCGGCCGCCGGTCCAGGCTGTGCAGCCCGAACCCGCACAGCTCGTACACCCCGGCGGCGGCGATCGTCAGGCTCACCACGAGCACGACGACCGTCGGCGCCAGCGCCCGCGCGGCCGGCGGCGCGCCCAGCCGTGGTGGGCCCGCTTCCCCTGTCTCCCGCATGGTCTCTCCCCCCGTCGGACTGTCGAACAGATGCCTGGCACTGACACGTGCGAGCCGGTGCCGTTGATCAGCGCCTGCCGGTCTCCGGCTCCACCCGGAGACGGTTGGGAACCTACAATACGTAGGGTCCCTCACTCCGCGTCGGCGACGACCGAACCGACCCTTTCGGCCAGGCTCGGGTCGCGGCGGACCAGGAGCGTGGCGTACCCGACGGCGGCCAGCAGGGCGGCGAGCGCCGCGACCGGGAACCAGTTGTACGGCGCGGGCTGGCCGGGCTTGGCGAGGTAGTAGAGCGGGACCAGGATGGCCAGGGTGCCGATCGCGGGCAGCACCAGGTGCCGTACCGTCCGGAACTCCTGCGGGCGGTAGCGGCGGTAGTACAGCGGCAGGGCGATGTTGGACGCCAGGTAGACCAGCAGGATCAGGATCGCGCCCAGGCTCGAGGACTCGGCGAAGAAGACCACGGGGTTCATCGGCCCGCCGTCCGCCCCGAGCACATGGCCCAGGCCCCAGCCGCCGATGATCAGCAGCGAGATGGCGGTGAAGGTGACGATCGCGTTGTTCGGCGTGCGGCGGGTGGGGTGCACATAGCCGAAGAAGGACGGCAGCAGCCCCTCGCGTCCGGCGTTGAACACCAGGCGGGCCTGCGAGTTGATGCCGGCGATCAGCACGCCGAGGGTGGAGGTCAGGCCGCCGAGGTAGGCGACGAACGCCAGCCCGCCGAGCGTGTCGTGGGCGACGTCGATGAAGGGGATTCGGGCCTCGCCGAGCCTGGCCATGTCGTAGCCGAAGCCGGTCACCGTGGCGTAGGAGAACAGGACGTAGCTCACCGTCATGATCGCGACGGAGGAGAACACGGCGCGGCCGACGTTGCGCCGTGGGTTCTCCGTCTCCTCGGCCAGCGCCGCGGAGTTCTCCCAGCCGATGAACAGGTACACCGCCAGCGGGAAGCCCGCGGCCAGTCCCTTCAGTCCGTGACTGATGTGGCCGGGCAGGAACGGGGCGGCGGACAGGTGGCCGCGGTGTTCGACGAGCGCCGCGACCGAGACCACGACCAGCACCAGCATCTCCACGCCGAAGAAGTAGCCGGCCCACTTGGTGGAGACCACCACGCCGCGCAGCATCAGCACCACCGACAGCCCGGTCAGCAGCAGCGTCCAGATGATCCACGGCAGGTCGACGCCGGTGTAGTAGTGCAGGGTGATCTGCACGAACCCGCCCGAGATCGCGATGACCGAGGCCATCGCGATGATGTAGCCGAGCCCGGCCAGCAGGGCCGTGGTCACCGCGCTGACCGGCCCGAAGGTCTTGCCGACGAACGTGGTGAAGCTGCCCGCGGAGGGGTGCGCCCGGGAGAACTCGGCGAGTGTGTTGCCCAGGAGTGCGACGGCGATGCCCGCGGTCACGATGGTCAGCGGCGACGCGATCCCCGCGGTGGCGGCGAGGAAGGCGAAGCCGAAGAAGAAGCTCATGGCCGGGCCGACGTTGGCCATGGTGGCGGCGGCGATGTCCGCCATGCCGAGGACGCCGCCGCGCAGGCGCTGGGGCGTGCCGCCGGCGGGGCCCGGCGTCGACGACGGGCCCAGGGCTCCGAGGTCAGGCATGGCGGCGGCTCCTTCTGCGGTGGGGCGGTGCGGTCACTGCGGCGTCAGTCCGGGCGGGCGTGCCGGTGGGCCTTGACGGCGCGCACGGCCGGGCCGAGGGCGCCGCGGCCGAGTTCGGCGAGCAGATCGGCGTGGCAGCGGTTGCGGGCCCGTACCACCTCGGGGGGCGGGGCGGGCAGCAGCAAGCACTGCCGGCCGAGCAGGTCGGCGGCGAACTCGCGGATCCCGGTGCCGCCGAGCGCCTCGGCGAGGTCGAGGTGGAAGCGGGTCTCCAGTTCGACCAGCCGTGCCGGGTCGGAGTCCCGGTCCATGGCGTCGACCAGCGAGCGCAGCCCGTCGAGGTCGGCGGCCGGGACCTCGCCGGCCCCGTGGGCGACCAGGCCGCACTCGAGCAGCTGGTGGAAGCCGTCCAGCGCGGCCGCCTCGGCGGGGTCGTGCAGCAGGGCGACCACGGCGTCCCAGTCCGGCGCGACGAAGGTTCCGCCCGCGCGGCCCCGCCGGCGGTCGAGCAGGCCGTCCTGGCACATCGCCTCCAGTGCGCGACGCACGGTGATCTCACTGATCCCCAGTTCCTCGGCGAGGACGCCGACGTCCGGCAGCCGGTCTCCCGGGGAGACGGCCTTCAGGCGCACCCGCAGGGCGATCCGGGACCGGACCAGCTCCGTTCCCGTGGGCCCCCTGCCGGGCAGGAGGCGGGTGTCCGCGCCGCCGTAGGGTCCGAACTTGCCCGCTGCATTCGCCACGGCGTCACCCTAACCGTCCTGCCGAGCGGGGATGCGTGAAAAATAGAGCACACTGAACACTTAAACAAGGCGGACAGCTCTTGTTTTTTTAGATCGTACTGAACTAATTTCCGGACGCATGTCCTCGTCCCCCCTCCCTCCTTGGATGTCGAGATGACCGCGCGTCCCCCGCTCCCCGCCACAGACTCGCCCGCCACCGCCGAGAGCACCCCGGCGGACCCCGGCTCCGGCCCCGGCTCAGGCCCCGGCTCCGGCCCCGGCTCAGGCCTTCAGGCCGGACTGAAGAACCGCCACCTGTCGATGATCGCGATCGGCGGTGTCATCGGCGCCGGCCTGTTCGTCGGCTCCGGATCCGGCATCGCCGCCGCGGGCCCCGGCATCCTCGTCTCCTACGCCCTCGTCGGCGCCCTCGTCGTCCTCGTCATGCGCATGCTGGGCGAGATGGCCGCGGCCAACCCCACCTCCGGCTCGTTCTCCGCCTACGCCGACCGCGCGCTCGGCCGCTGGGCCGGGTTCACCATCGGCTGGCTCTACTGGTTCTTCTGGGTCGTCGTGCTCGCCGTCGAGGCGACCGCCGGCGCGAAGATCCTGGCCGGCTGGGTCCCGGCCGTCCCGCAGTGGGGCTGGGCCCTGATCGTCATGCTCGTCCTCACCGCCAGCAACCTGGCCTCGGTCAGCTCCTACGGCGAGTTCGAGTTCTGGTTCGCCGGCATCAAGGTCGTCGCCATCGCCGCGTTCATCGTGCTCGGCGCCCTCGCGATCTTCGGCCTGCTGCCCGGCTCGGACCACCCGGCGTCCGGCTTCTCCCACCTCACCGCGGACGGCGGGTTCCTGCCGCACGGGCCGGGGGCCATCCTCACCGGCGTCCTGATGGTGGTCTTCTCCTTCATGGGCAGCGAGATCGTCACCCTGGCCGCCGGCGAGTCCGCGGACCCGCGCGGCGCGGTCACCAAGGCCACCAACAGCGTGATCTGGCGGATCGCGGTCTTCTACCTGGGCTCGATCCTCATCGTGGTGTCGCTGCTGCGCTGGGACGACCCGGCGATCCTCAAGGACGGCTCGTACGTCGCCGCCCTCAGCTCCATCGGCATCCCGCACGCCGCCCAGATCATGAACGCCATCGTGCTGACCTCCGTGCTGTCCTGCCTCAACTCGGGCCTGTACACCGCCTCCCGCATGGCGTTCTCCCTCGGCGGCCGCAGCGACGCGCCGGCCTCCTTCGGCCGCACCACGAACCGGGGCGTCCCCCGTACCGCCATCCTCGCCTCGGTGGTCTTCGGCTTCGTCGCCGTCGCCTTCAACTACCTGTGGCCGGACACCGTCTTCCAGTTCCTGCTGAACTCCTCCGGCGCCATCGCCCTCTTCGTCTGGCTGGTCATCTGCTTCTCGCAGCTGCGCATGCGCAAGATCATCCAGCGGGAGGCGCCCGAGAAGCTGGTCGTCAGGATGTGGCTGTACCCCTACCTGACCTGGGCCACCATCGCCCTGATCACCTTCGTGCTCGGCTACATGCTCACCGACACCGCCGAGGGCGGCGGCCGCGACCAGGTGGTCCTGTCCACCCTCGTGGCCATCGGCGTGGTCGCCGTCGCCCTGGTCCGCGAACGGCTCGGCCGGACCCGCGACGCGGTCCCCTCCGCGTAGGGACCAGCACCCACCGGGCGGCGGCGCGGCCCTCCTGCCGCACCGCCGCCGCGTCGTCCCGGGGCCTTTGTGCGCGGGCCCGCGAGACCGGGCGGACTGCTGCGTCCCCCTCGTGCGCCTGACGGCCGGCGTCGGGTCAGGCGCCGACGTAGGCCGCCAGGTGTTCGCCGGTGAGGGTGGAGCGGGCGGCGACGAGGTCGGCGGGGGTGCCCTCGAAGACGATCCGGCCGCCGTCGTGGCCGGCGCCGGGGCCGAGGTCGATGATCCAGTCGGCGTGCGCCATGACCGCCTGGTGGTGCTCGATGACGATCACGGACTTGCCGGAGTCGACCAACCGGTCGAGCAGGCCGAGGAGTTGCTCGACATCGGCGAGGTGGAGACCGGTGGTCGGCTCGTCGAGGACGTAGACGCCGCCCTTCTCCGCCATGTGCGTGGCCAGCTTCAGGCGCTGCCGCTCACCGCCGGAGAGCGTGGTGAGCGGCTGGCCGAGGGTGAGATAGCCGAGCCCGACGTCCGCGAGGCGCTCGAGGACCTTGTGCGCGGCCGGGGTACGCGCCTCGCCCCCGGCGAAGAACTCCAGGGCTTCCGACACCGGCATCGCGAGCACCTCGGAGATGTCCCGGCCGCCGAGGCGGTAGTCGAGGACCGACGCGTCGAACCGCTTGCCCTCGCAGTCCTCGCAGGTGCTGGCGACCCCGGCCATCATCGCCAGGTCGGTGTAGATGACGCCGGCGCCGTTGCAGGTGGGGCACGCGCCTTCGGAGTTGGCGCTGAACAGCGCGGGCTTGACGCCGTTGGCCTTGGCGAACGCCTTGCGGATCGGCTCGAGCAGACCGGTGTACGTCGCCGGGTTGCTGCGCCGCGAACCCCGGATCGGGCTCTGGTCGACCGAGACCACCCCGAGCTCCCCGGGGACCGACCGGTGCACGAGCGAGCTCTTGCCGGACCCCGCGACACCGGTGATCACGGTGAGCACGCCGAGCGGGACGTCCACGTCCACGTCCCGGAGGTTGTTCGCCGAGGCACCGCGGATCTCCAGGACTCCGGTGGGCCCGCGCACCTCGTCCTTGAGCGAGGCACGGTCGTCGAGGTGGCGTCCGGTGACGGTGTCGCTGTCGCGCAGCTTCTCGACGGTGCCCTCGAAGCAGACGGTGCCGCCCGCCGTACCGGCACCGGGGCCGAGGTCCACGACATGGTCGGCGATCTCGATGACCTCCGGCTTGTGCTCCACGACGAGCACCGTGTTGCCCTTGTCCCGCAGCCGCAGCAGCAGGCCGTTCATCCGCTGGATGTCGTGCGGGTGCAGGCCCGCGGTCGGCTCGTCGAAGACGTACGTGACGTCGGTGAGCGACGAGCCGAGGTGGCGGATCATCTTGACGCGCTGCGCCTCACCGCCCGACAGCGTCCCCGCGGGCCGGTCCAGCGAGAGGTAGCCGAGGCCGATCTCCACGAACGAGTCGAGGCTCTGCTGCAGCGCGGTGAGCAGCGGCGCCACCGACGGCTCGTCGAGGGTGCGCACCCAGCCGGCCAGGTCCCTGATCTCCATCCGGCAGGCGTCCGCGATGGAGATCCCCTCGATCTTCGAGGAGCGGGCGTGCTCGGCGAGCCGGGTGCCGTCGCAGTCGGGGCAGGTGGCGAAGGTGACCGCACGTTCCACGAACGCCCGGATGTGCGGCTGCATCGCCTCCCTGTCCTTGGACAGCATCGACTTCTGGATGCGCGGGATCAGACCCTCGTAGGTCATGTTGATGCCCGCGATCTTCATCCGGGTCGGCTCGCGGTGCAGGAGGTCGTGCAGTTCCTTCTTCGTGAACGCGCGGATCGGCTTGTCCGGGTCGAAGAAGCCCGACTCCGCGTACAGCCGGGAGTTCCAGCCGCCGCCGGTGTAGCCGGGGATGGTGAAGGCGCCCTCGTTGATCGACTTGCCGTCGTCGTAGAGCTGGGTCAGGTCGAGATCGGAGACCGCGCCGCGGCCCTCGCAGCGCGGGCACATGCCGCCGACCTTGTTGAAGGTGACCTTCTCCGCCTTCTTGGCGCCGCGCTCCACCGTGATCGCCCCGGACGCCGAGACCGAGGGCACGTTGAAGGCGAACGCTCCGGGCGGACCGACGTAGGGCTTGCCGAGCCGGCTGAACAGGATCCGCAGCATCGCGTTGGCGTCGGTGGCGGTGCCTACCGTGGATCGGGGGTCGGCGCCCATCCGCTGCTGGTCGACGGTGATGGCGGTGGTCAGACCGTCGAGGACGTCGACCTCGGGCCGCGACAGGTTCGGCATGAAGCCCTGGACGAAGGCGCTGTACGTCTCGTTGATCAGCCGCTGCGACTCGGCGGCGATGGTGTCGAACACCAGCGAGCTCTTGCCCGAGCCGGAGACCCCGGTGAACACCGTCAGCCTGCGCTTCGGGATCTCGATGCTGACGTCCTTGAGGTTGTTCTCGCGCGCACCGTGCACGCGGATCAGATCGTGGCTGTCGGCGGCGTGCTGCGCGGGCGTTTGCGGGTCCGTCCTCGTGGCCATGCTCTTCGTGTCTCCGTCCAGCAGTCCAGCAGTACGTCGGGTTCCACTTCCGTGGCGGCCGTGTGCCGTGTGCCGTGTGTGCAGGGGCGACGGCCACGACAAGCACCCTAGAGGCGGCCGCGGGACCGGCGCTTCTCGATTCCTGCCGGAATTCACACGCTGTGGATTGAGTGGGATCACCTGTGGATGTACGTACCTGAGCGTGACGATCCATGTCCTGATGCGAGGATGAGGCGCCATGACGGCAGGGTGGGGTGCCCGCACGGTACGGGCCGCGGTGTTCGCGGCCGTCTGTGTGCTGCTCGCCGCCCTGGGGCACGTACTGATGTCCGGCGACCACGTGCCCGCGTGGGCACTGGCCGCCGGGGTGGCCGGGACCGGTGTCGTCGGCTGGTGCCTGGCGGGCCGGGAACGGGGTCTGCCCCTGATCGTGGCGGCCGTGGTCGCCGTCCAGACGGTGCTGCACGCGGCGTTCTCCCTCGCGCACGCCACGTACGCCACGCCGACCGGACCGGCCGCCATGGACATGGGCTCGATGCGGATGGACTCCATGGGCATGGAGCACATGGGGTACATGGCCACGAGCCGAGTGGGGGGCCTGGGGCAGTCGATGTCCGATGGCGGCGGTGTCGGTCCGTCGTCCGGAATGCTCGCCGCCCACCTGCTCGCCGCGCTCCTGGCCGGCTTGTGGCTGGCGTACGGGGAGAAGGCCGCGTTCCGCATCCTGCGGGCCGTCGCCGGACGGCTGGCGGCGCCGCTGCGGCTGCTGCTCGCCGTGCCCGTCACGCCGTGCCGCCCTCCCGCCCGCCCTCGGCGCCCCCGCTCGGACCGGGCGCCGGGTCTCCTCCTCCTCGTCCACGCGATCACCTCCCGGGGGCCACCGGTGGGGACGGCTGTCCTCTGACGACAGCTGGTTCCCCGGGGCTGCCCGTGCGCGCCCCGGGCCTCGGCCGTACGCCCGCGCAAGCGCCGTGACGTCTCCGTGCCACAGCGTCACAGCATCACAGCGTCACAGCACCTCCGTGCCTCCGCGTCGTAGGGCCGACCCCCATTCCCCGGACCGCCCGCGCCCGCCCTTGCGCTCGCGCGCCCCGGCCCGGATCACGGCTTCCGCGAAGGACACCAGGTGATCACCTCTGCCCTGCTCGACGCGCAGGTGTCGAACGACGACTCGAACGACGACTCGACCGACGACTCGACCGACGACTCGACAACCGCCTGGGCGCTCGCCGCCCGGGGCGGTGACCCGGACGCGGTCGAGCACTTCGTCCGCGCCCTCCACCGCGACGTGCGGCGTTACGTCGCCCACCTGTGCGGCGACCCCCAAGCCGTGGACGACCTCGCGCAGGACACCTTCCTGCGCGCGCTCGGCAGCCTCCACCACTTCGAGGGCCGTTCCTCGGCGCGCGCGTGGCTGCTGTCCATCGCCCGCCGCGCGGTCATCGACAGCTACCGGTACGCCGCCGCCCGGCCCCGCCTGTCCCCCGCACCGGACTGGCAGCTGGCCGTCGAACGGGCCCAGCCGCACGGCCTGCCCGGCTTCGACGACGGCATCGCCCTGCGGGACCTGCTGGCCGCCCTGCCCGACGAGCGCCGGGAGGCGTTCGTCCTCACCCAGCTGCTCGGCCTGCCCTACGCCGAGGCGGCCGAGATCAGCCACTGCCCGATCGGCACGGTCCGCTCCCGTGTGGCCCGCGCCCGGGAGACGCTGATGGACCTGCTGGACGCGTGATCCCCGCAGGCCGCCGGCGTCCGGTCCGGCCGGCCGGTTTCACGACCAGCCGATCTCGCCGTGGCGGGAGACGAAGCGCCCGGTGCCGGCGCCGGGCTCCTCGGTGGCGAGGGCGACGATCGCGTCCGTGCCCTCGGTGACGGTCTGCGGGCCGCTGTGGCCGTTGAGGTCGGTCGCGGTGTAGCCGGGGTCGGCGGCGTTGACGCGGATGCCCTCGAGCCCCTTGGCGTACTGCGTGGTCAACATCGTCAGCGCCGCCTTCGAGGAGGTGTACAGCGGCGCAACGACGTGCGACTCGGGCCGGGCGGGGTCGTGGGTGAGGGCGAGGGAGCCCATGCCGCTGCTGACGTTGATGATCACAGGGTCCTCCGAGCGGCGCAGCAACGGCAGGAACGCGGTGGTGGTGCGGACGACGCCGACGACGTTGACGTCGAGGACGGCCAGGGCGTCGGCGGCGGTGAGGGCGCAGGGATCGCCGACGGGGCCGTGAACACCGGCGTTGTTGATCAGGACGTCGATCCTGCCCTCGTGCCCGGCGACGTCCGCGGCCGCGGCGGCCACGGACGCGTCGTCGGTCACGTCGATGGTCACGTGGCGTGCGCCGAGCGCGGCGGCGGCCTCCTCGCCCCGCTCGGGGTCGCGGGCTCCGAGGAGCACGGTGTGGCCGCACGCGATCAGGCGGCGGGCGGTCTCGCGGCCGAGACCCTTGTTGGCTCCGGTGATCAAGGTGATCGTCATGCCTTCGATGCTGGTCCGCACGCAGGAGACGGACCAGGGACGCTTCAACGGTAGGAAGACCCGTACCACCTTCGCGGCCGCACCCACGACCCCGGGTGCAGGAGTATGGAGCCCGTGCCGACGACACCCGGAACCGGACTGGACGCGATGATCCGCACCTGGCGGGACCGGCTGCCCCCGTCGGCCGCCGGGCTGCCGGTGTCCCGGGGGCGCCGCGCGGCCGGACTGCGGCGCGAGGAACTGGCCGACCTGGCCGGGGTGTCGGTCGACTACATCGTGCGCCTGGAGCAGGGTCGGGCCACGACACCCTCGGCGTCGGTGGTGGCGTCCCTGGCACGCGCCCTGCAACTGTCCACCGCCGAGCGGGACCACCTGTACCGGCTGGCCCGGCTCGTGCCGCCGGCGGACGGCGCGATATCCGACCACATCCCGCCCGGCATGCAGCGGGTGCTCGCCCGGCTCGGGGACGTGGCGGTTGCCGTCTTCGCGGCGGACTGGCGGCTGGTGTGGTGGAACCGCGGGTGGGCCGCCCTGCTGGGCGACCCCTCCGCTGCACCGCCGCGGCTGCGCAACTTCGCCCGCGACAGGTTCCCGGTGGACGCCGGCCCCGCCCGCCTCGTGCAGTGGCCGGTGACCGAGGCGGACCGCGCCGCCACCGACGCCGCCGTCGTCTCCGACCTGCGCCGCGCCGCCGGCCGCTTCCCCCAGGACAGTCGCCTGGCCGCGCTGATCCGCGAACTGCATGCGGGCAACAGGAGGTTCGCCGACCTGTGGGCGACCGGAGGGGTGGCCGCGCACCGCGAGGATCACAAGACGATCCACCACCCGACGGTGGGCCCGGTCACGGTGGACTGCGACGTCCTGACCGACGGCGACTCCGAACTCAAGATCGTCATCATGACCGCCGTGCCCGGCAGCGAAGACGAGACCAAGCTCCGCCTCACCGCCGTCACCGGCCCACCGGACACCACGCGCGGCTGATCCACGGCGTCACGGCCTGCGGGCCGCCGCGCGGACGGCTCGCTGGAGGACGGTGTCGGGCGCCCTGCCGAATCTTTAGGTACTGCGCGACTTCTTCGGCACAGTGGGAAGGCACGGGAAGCTGCCCCAACCACGCCACCCCCGCCGACATCGGCGGCCAGCCCGCCGATGTCGTCGAATACTTCCCGGGCGACTTCTACGCCAACGCGCACCGGGAGACCGCGCTGGGATCGGTGGCCTACATCCCGCAGCAGCAGTGGGTCGTCAGCACGGAGTTCGACCCGGTCGTCAACGTCGCGACCTCGGGAACCGGTTACCACGACGTCGCGACCGGTGAGGGCTCGGGCAACAACCCGGCCGCCAACGGGTTCCAGTTCGTCAGCCGGGAACAAGGCGGGTTCGGCAAGGCCGGCGGGCTCGGTGACATCGCCTACGCGGCGGCGAACGCGCCGATCCAGATCGGCAACGTCGTGTGTTCGACGGCGACCACAACGGGATCCAGGACCCGGGGCACGTGCTGCTGCCGGGGGCGACGGTCAACCTGCTGGACGCGGACGGCAAACAGGTCGCCACGACCAGGACCAACGCCGCCGGCGAGTACTACTTCGGTGGTGTCGGCGCCGCGTACCAGCTCACGCCCGGCGCGACGTACACGGTGCAGTTCGACGTGTGCACCGCGGACACCAGCCAGGTGCCCGAGCAGCCCCCGGCGAGCGAGCTGAGATTCACGCTCCCGCGGGCCGGTGCCGACCGTGCGCACGACTCCCACGTGACCCCGCCGACCACCGGGCAGTTGTGCAACGGCTTCGCGCCCGTCACGGCACCGGACAGGCCGGGCGTCGTCGATCACACCATCGACGCCGGGGTCTACAGCCCAGCACGCCCAATTCCGCGCCAGAAACCGCAGGTTGCCCGGCACGCGCCATGCGCGTATGGCACTCTGCACCCCATGCGCCGAGCCGTTCACCGTCCGTCACGCCGCGCCTTCCTCGATGCCACCGGCGCCATGGTGGCCGTCGGTCTGACCGCCGGGTGCACACCGGACTCCGCCCGGCCGGCCCGCCCCTGCCGCGGCGGCCACGCCGACGCCGGTCGCGGCGACGGGCCGGCACCAGGCGGGCATCACGATCCCCCAGCCGGCCCAGGGCAACCTGCTGGCCGTGGTGGCCGACCTCGACGCCGACGTGGCTCCAGGCCCGTTACTGGCCGAACTCGGCCAGGCCATCCGCACCCTCGCCGCGGGGACCGACCCGCGACTGCTGGGCCTGCCGCCGGGCGACCTCACCGTGACCGTCGGCGTGGGCCCGCAGCTGGTGCGCACGGCCGGTGCCTCGCTTCCCGGCGCGGCCGACCTCCCCCGGTTCTCCCGCGAGCGGATCGCCCCACGGGCCCGCGGCGGAGACCTGCTGATACAGATAACATCACCTTCTCCCGCGAGTTGTTGGCCGAGGCCGGTGTGGAGGTCGAGTCGTTGCTGTTGATCTCCAAGCCGTATATGGAGCGCCGCTCGTACGCGACGTGCCGCAAGCTCTGGCCTGAGGCGGAGATCGTGTGTGCCTCCGAGCCGCTGGAGCTGGAGGACTACATCAAGTCCATCGGCGACGAGAAGCTCGTCGTCGACATGCTCGTCGGTGACTTGCAGCGGGTCATCGAGTACCCGAAGCTCGGCTTCGCCGTCGAGCAGAACGTACCGACAGATGTGTATGACGCATACGAGCGACTTGTGCATGCTCGTTTCGACAGCCGAATCGCCGCTCTCTGATGGCGATTCAGTCCCGAAGGTCTTGGACCATCACCGCGTACACGGGTGAGTCGGCGAACGGTTGCTGCTCGCCGACTTTGGCGTACCCCCACGACTCATAGAGTTCCTGCACCTTGGGGTGGGTGACGTCGACCAGGAGCACGGCGAGGTCCTCCGTACGTTCCTTGAGTAGCGCCTCGTGCAACCGCTCGGAGAGGCCCTGCTTGCGCCAGCTGGGGCGCACCATCACCTCGGACACGGCGTAGGTTGAGGTGTAGCCGTTGTTCGGTTCGTAGCCCGTGGAGCGCCACCACTCCCGGCCGGGGGCAAGCGGGGCGCCGTAGGCGAAGCCGGTGGGTTCCTCGTCGTCGTAGGCCACGACACAGGAGAAGCCCTCCATGCCGGTCCAGTGGTCGACGAACCAAGCGAAGCGCTGGTGGAAAGGGTCGTCCATCTGATCGGCGTAGGCGTCGGCGTGTACGTCGATGAGCATCTGCCGGAAGCTGTCGGGGAGGCTTCCGCGCTGGAAGTGACGTAGGTCGGTCACGCTCGACTCCATTCAGTTCGCATTCGGTCTGCCCAGTCTCGTGCGTAGGAGGTGGAGGGGGACAGGGCGAACAGGCCACGGTGGAAGTCGCCGATGAGTGTGCGCATACGGCCGGGCAGGGGATCGCCGCCCATGATCGTGAAGACGTCGGCGGCTGTCACCGCGGCCTGTTCGGCTTCGCACTGTTGCATTTGCGCGAGGGCGAGTTGGGCCGTCGCGAGCGCCCTGTTGCGCCGGAAGACCGTCGGGATCTTGGCAAGGGCCCGGTAAGCCATGGCTTCGGCGTGGGCGTAGTGTCCGCTGTTGTAGTGGACGATGGCGGCGAGGTGATCGAGTTCGGCCTGCCCGTAGAAGGCCGTCCAGCGCGGGCGCTCGCGGTCCGGAGTCTTAGTGAAGGCGTCCTGGGCTGATGCGAGGGAACGCACAGCGATGCGGCCATCACCAAGTGCCGCGTAGGCGAGGGCGGCGCGGACACGACCCAGGGAGTCGAAGAACGGGTCACGTCGAGCTGCCGGGGAGGCTTGTGCGGCCTGAGCTGCCGCGAGCGCTTCCGGCCAGTTCTGGCGCTGGTAGGCGAGCATGGACAGGTTGACCCACACCCGCATTTCGGTGGGGCCGTCCTGGGAGAGGCCGGCGTACGTCGCGGATTCGTTCAGGTGCCGTTGCGCTTGGTCGAGGTTGCGGGCGTCGATGCAGGACCAGGCCGCGATGGTGGAGTACTCGGCGGCCAGCGCATACAGGGCTCGGCGGACGCGTTCGCCGGCGTTGCGCTGCTGCAACTCCAGTACGTCTTCGCGGCCCTTAACCGCCGCCCTCTCCAACTCGGCGTGACCACCTTGGCGGTCGTCGGTTTCGACGAGGGCGTTCATCCCGGCGGCGGCCCGAGCCACATCTGACATGCCGACCGCGCGGCGCTGGGCGATCAGGGGAGCCGCGGCGGCTGCGGTCCCGGTGGCCGAGGTGATGAAGGTGCGACGCCGCACAGGGTCCTCCTGCGGGTGGTGCATGATGCGTGGTGCGCTGAACCCTAAGTCCTCAACGGGGCAGCCGAACACCCGCTCCAGCGCCGCGCATGTACGGCCGATGGGGCGGCGGGACGTTCCGTTGAGCAGGTTGCGGACGGTGCGGGCGGAGACGTCGCCGGGTCTGCCGGTGATCTCTGCCAACGCAGTGTTCATCCGACCAGCCAATTCGTCCTGGGTGAGCCCGAGTTCCTTCATCCGGCTCTTGAGGACGGCGTTCGCTGCCATGCCACCGACCGTAGACCGGCGGTTACCGACCGAACCAGACCCCAGGTCACGGGAACGCAAAGTCTTCCGGGTCGGGATGACCAGCGCAGGCATGACATTTCCTGTTCCTCACGGGCCACGAGCCGTTGACTCGGTATCAGCCCGTCGAGGTCCTGATTCCCCCTTCCTCGACGGCTTGGAGGAGAGCCCGCCTCGGCGCCACCCCGTCGCGGGGGCGGGCGTCCACCCCGGAGGGATGTTCCTGTGACCATGACCGCAGCCCGACCTACTGCGACCGGTGCTCCCGGCTACACCGAGACGCTGCCGTGCGAGCCGGAATCCGCTCGCCGGGCTCGCATGCTCGTCTCCGCCGCGCTGAGCACGTGGGGCATAGGCGAGCTGGCTGAGGTTGGGGTGCAGATCGTGGCCGAGCTGGTCAACAACGCCATCGACCACACCCGGTGCCGGAAGGTCCGTGTCCTGGTCACGCGCCCGACTGACGGTGTGGTGCGTATCGGCGTCGCCGACACTTGCAGGGAAGGACCCGAGCTGCGCAGCCCCGACGACGCTGCCGAGGAGGGGCGCGGCCTGATCCTTGTCGAGGCCCTCAGCTGGAGATGGGGATACGACCGTAAGCGCTGGGGCAAGGTCGTGTGGGCCGAGCTGGAAGCGCCGGCCAAGTGCTGAGACCTTGCGTGCTCTTACGGCTGATGCCCGCTGACGAGTTGCTGGACGATCCCAGCCCGGAAGCCTGCGTGGAAATCAACATCCTCGGCCCCATGTGCTCGACGGGTGGCTCCGAGACCGCGGCGTTCGCCGAGCCCTTGCGCATCACGCCTGCGGATCTCGTCCGGCTGCACATGGAGGCGGCCCTTGTGCTCGGGGACATCCGAACCGAGGCCACGCGGTCGGAGATCGAGTATCAGCGGCGGCTCGACCACTGGTTTGAGGATGGCCGGGTCGCGGTCGAGTCCAGGGAACCGGAGATAGCGCTTCTAACGCGCGTGCTTGAGGGACTCCGTCGGCAAGTTCTTGCGTCGGTCTGAGGTTCCCCTCGTAGCGTGGAGTCCGTGACAGCAGGGGATGTTGGTTGTCATGGCGGAGAAGCGTCGGAAGTTCACGGCGGAGTTTCGTGAGGGGGCGGTACGCATCGTGCCGGAGACCGGGAAGCCGGTCCCCGAGGACGCGGAGGACCTGGGGATCAACGAGACGACCCTGGCGAGCTGGGGCTCGCGGGCGAAGCGGGCGGAGAAGGCCACGCCTGAGGACCAGGACGCGCTGATCGCCCGGCTGACGGCGGAGAACGCGGCGTTGAAGAAGGAGA
>NZ_JBEXLP010000048.1:33877-54186 GCF_040610035.1 Streptomyces sp. NPDC004542 | reverse complement strand
AGCTCGCTGGCCGCCGCCGAACGCCGCGCCCGGCTCCCGTGTCCGCCCGCGTCCCGAGCACCGGGCCGGCGCCGTCCCCGACCCCGTCCCCTACCGCCCCGGGCACCGCACCGGCCCCGTCCCCCGAACCGACGCGGTCCACGCCGGCCCCGACCCCGAAGCCGGCCCCGACGCCCACTCCCCCGCCGGCACCGACGCCGGTCGTCTACCGGTGGAGCGGGCTGCGGTACGACGTCACCGGCGACGGCACCGCGCCCGAGATGCGGATCGCCGACAGCAGCTGGGTGTGGCAGCGGTACGGCGTGACGGTCGCCGGCAAGCGGTACGCGCACGGCGTGACCGTCCACGGCGCGTCCTCCGTCACCGTGGACCTCAACCGTTCCTGCTCCGCCTTTGACGCGCTGATCGGCGTCGACGACCTGACACCGAGGCTCGGCGAGGTCGCCTTCTCCGTCTCCTTCTCCGTGTACGCGGACGGCGCCCGGCTGTGGAAGTCCGGCGTGGTCGAGGGCGGTGACCCGGCTGTCCCGGTCCATGTGAACCTGGCCGGGCACCGGACGGTGCGGCTGGTGACCGAGCCGCGCCGTGCCCTGGATTCCGCGGCGCTCGCGGACTGGGCCGAGGCCCGGTTCACCTGCCGGTAGCGGTCGGCGTCCGGCCCAGCTCACGCAGCACGTCGTCCACGGTGAACGTGGCGCCCCGGGCCCGCTCGGCCGTATAGCGGTCGCCGGGCAGGGTGGTCCGCGCGGTGGCATGGATCTCCTCGGCCCGGGTGTGCTCCGGTTCGGGGCGCGGATGGCCGCCGCGCCAGTGCTCACCGGCGGCGAACAGCCGGACCGCGCCCGCCAGGTCGCCCGTCCGGGCCAGCAGGTCCGCCGCGATGTCCACGAGCACCGCCGTGATCGACTCCGCGCACTGCTGCTCCGTAGCCTGCCGGAGGGCGTCCACGATGATCGGCAGCCCGTGCGCCGGGCCCGACTCGCCGGCGGTGATGAGGGCGTCCGTCGCGTGCAGTCCCGCCATGAACTGCGGCGGAGGCGTGCCGTGCCGGATCTCCGCGCGGGCCGCCTCCCACAGTGCGCGTGCGTGGGCGGTCTCCCCGTCGTGCTGCGCGAAGTGCGCCCGCAGCAGCAGGATGAAGGCCCGCGAGTCCGCCACCCCGTACCGGTCGGCCGCCGTGCTCGCCTCCTCCAGGCCGGCCAGCGCGCCCTCCCGGTCGCCGGAGCGGTAGGCGATCTCGGCGAGCCGGGCGAGGAGGAACGGTGACTCGGCGTACGCGCCCACCTCGTAGGCGAGCCGCAGCGCCTCCTCGTACTCGCTCCCGGCCTCCTCGTACCGGCCGCGCACCATGGCCGCCTCGCCCGCCGCGCTGCACACCTGCGCCCGCATCCAGCGGTCCCCGGCCCGCCCGCCGAGCAGGCGCAGCTCGGCGAGGTCGTCGTCCACGCCCCGCAGGTTGCCGGGCGAGTCCACGACCATGTGCGTGCGGAACATCAGGACGGCACCGGTCTCCCAGTCGCCGCCGTACCGACGGCAGTTGGCGACCACCGCGTCCATCAGGGGCCGCAGGTCGACCGGTTGGCCCAGGTAGTAGGCGGTCATCGGCCAGAGCAGGCCGGGCATGCGGGCGGCGTGCGGACCGCCGTCCTGGAAGGCCTTCTGCACCCGGGCAAGGTAGGCGGGGGCCCGCTCGTCCGAGGCGAGGCCCCGGGAGGCGGACTCGGACGTCAGGAAGAGGTGCAGCATCCGCAGGTCCATGCGCAGGGCGTGCCGGGGATGCCCGGTCTCCCCGTCCGGGGCTTCGAGCAAGGCGCCCACCGGGTCGGCGGATTCGGCCAGGGCGCGCAGTTCCTCCGGCGGGGTTCCCTCGGGGGCGGTGTCCAGGGCGACGCCCAGGCGCAGGACGCGCAGCACCCACGCCGTGGACTCCTGCCGGTAGTTCCGCAGCCACCAGAACCAGCCCATGCCGAGGACGAGGGCGCCGGCCTGCGCCTCGTCGCCGGCGCGCACCGCGCGGTCGAGGGCCGCGCGGATGTTGTCGAGCTCCGTCTCCAGGCGGGAGATCCACGGCAGCTGATCCCCGGACCGGAGCAGCGGGTCGGCCTTCTCGACCAGTGCGCGCACCCACGCGCCGTGCCGCCGCTCGGCCGCCGCGCGCGGACCGGGACGTTCGGCGGCGCGCTCGGCGGCGTACTCGTGGATGGTCTCCAGCATGCGGTACCGCATGCCGCTGTCGCGGGCGGCGCCGTCGTGCTCGCACGGCGCCGCCACGATCAGGGACTTGTCGACGAGCGCGCCGAGCAGGTCCGCGACCGGGCCGGTGCACACGGCCTCCGCCGCCGCGAGGTCCCAGCCGCCGGCGAACACCGACACCTCGCGCAGGACCGTCCGCTCCCGCTCGTCCAGCAGCTCCCAGGACCAGTCGACGACCGCGCGGAGGGTCTGCTGGCGGGGCAGGACCGTGCGGCTGCCCGAGGTGAGGAGGCGGAAACGGTCGTCGAGGCGGTCGGCGATCTGCCGGGGCGTCAGCAGCCGGAGCCGGGCCGCGGCCAGCTCGATGGCGAGCGGCAGGCCGTCCAGGCGGCGGCAGATCTCGGCCACGGCCGCGGTGTCCTTCAGCGCGGCGTGGGCGTCGGGGCGGACGGCCGCCGCACGCTCGGCGAAGAGCCGGTGCGCCTGTTCGGGGACGAGGGGTTCGACGGGGCGCACCGACTCGCCGGGGACGCCGAGGGGTTCCCGGCTGGTGGCGAGGATCGTGAGATCCGGGCAGCGGGTGAGCAGGGTTTCGGCGAGGTGGGCGGCCGCACCGATGACGTGTTCGCAGTTGTCGAGGATCAGGAGCTGGCTGCGCGGGGCGCAGTACTCGACGAGCAGGGCGACCGGGTCGTCCTGAGGGGCCACCAGGTCCTTGGCCATGAGCACGGTCTCGCGCAGTCCGAGCGCGCTGACCACCGCGCCGGGGACCGCCTCCGGCCGGTCGAGCGGGGCGAGCTCGACCAGCCACGCCTGCGGGTGCCCGGCGGCGGCCTCCTCGGCGAGACGGGTCTTCCCGGAGCCGCCGGGTCCGGTGAGGGTGACGAGACGGTTCCTGTGCATGTCCGAACGAACGGCTTCGAGCTCGGGTTCCCGCCCGACGAAGGACGTGAGGCGGGGGCGGAGGTTGCCGGTGCGGCGGGGCGGGCCGGGCGCCTGTGCCGGTGGCGGCGACGGCGGTGTCAGCCGGGGTGGCGGCTCCTGGTGGAGCAACGAGGTGTGGAGGGACTGGAGTTCCGGGCCCGGGTCGGTGCCGAGGGCGTCGGCGAGGGTGCGGCGGACGGACGCGTACGCGGCGAGCGCGTCGGCGGTGCGGCCCGTGTCGCGCAGGGCGCGGATGAGGAGGGCGTGCAGCGGTTCGTCGTACGGGTGGACGGCGGTCAGCTCCGTCAGCTCCGGTACGACGGCGTGGGCGCGCCCGAGTCGCAGCGCCGCGTCGGCCCGGGCGCGGGCCGCTTCCAGCCGGAGGGTTTCCGGGCGGACGGCGGCGGTGCGGTCGGGGAGGTCGGCCAGGGCGGGGCCGTGCCACAGGGCGAGGGCGTCGGTCAGGAGGTGGGAGGCGGTGGCCGGGTCGTCGCGGTCCAGGGCGGCGATGCCGTCGCGGACCATGCGCTCGAAGACGAAGAGGTCGACGTCCTCGCGCGTCGCCGCGAGGCGGTAACCGCCGGTCTCCGAGACGACGGTGTGCTTGCCGACCGCACGGCGGAGCCGGCCGACCAGCGCCTGGAGAGCGGCGGGGGCGTCCTGGGGCGGGGCGTCCGCCCAGACCTCGCCGATCAGGGTCTCGGGGGTGGTGGTGCGGCCGGGGCGCAGGGCCAGGGCGGTGAGAAGGGCACGCAGGCGCTGACCGCCCAGGGACAGGGGAGTGCCCTGGTCGTCCGTCGCTCGGGTCACGCCCAGGATTCCGTACCGCATCAGGCCATTGTGGCGGTGTCGAAAGCGCCGGGCGCGTGCATTTCGGTCCGGCCGGCGTTCGAGGACGAGGCGACTGCTCACCCCCCGGAGGCCAGCGCCCCCCGCCGTGGAGTGATCCCGGAGGGCACCGCACGCGCGCGTGCCGGTGTGCCCGTCCAGCAGGTGCCCCGGCGGGACAGCAGGCGGCGCAGCCACAGTTCCAGGGAGACGAGGTCCGCCAGACCGTCCAGCGGGAGGGGTTCGCCGGCCGCGGCGCCGCGCAGGGCCTTGCGGACGACGCGGGCCTCGACCAGGCCGGCCTCGGCGAGCAGCGGGGTGTCGAACAGGGAGACCAGGGAGTCGGCGGCCACCCGCAGCCCCGTGCGGGCGGCGGCCGAGGAGGCGTGCGAGGGGGCGCCCCAGCCGGGCGGGAGGTCGGTGATGCCGGTGCCCTCCAGGACCGTGCGCAGGATGTCGGCGCGTGCTCCGGGCTGGACGCGGAGGGCCTCGGGGAGGTCGCGGCAGGCACGGACGACCTGGTTGTCGAGGAAGGGGGCGTGCAGGCGCTGGAAGCGGATCTCGGCGGCCTGTTCGAGGACGCGGACGTCCGCGGCGTAGCGGGTCAGTGCGGCACGCGCGCGATGGTCGCCGGGGCGCTGGCCGGGGCCCACGCCGGAGCGGTTCACCGCCCCCTGGAGCAGAACCGATACTTCAGCGAGTGACTCTCCGGTCAGCCAACGTGCCGCCGGCCCGGGTCTGGCCCAGGTGAGCGCCGCGAGGGAGGCTCCGACCGCGCCTCCGGGGTCGTCGAAGCGGCGGCGCAGCAGCCGCTCGGCGAGCGCCTCGACGCCGGTGCGGTACGGCGTCCGCGCCAGCCGCCGCGCCGCGCTGTACACGCGCGCGGGGACCAGCACCGAGCCGTCCGCCTTGGCCAGCGCGGCGACCGGCCGTACCAGGTGGCGCCGTTTGCGGTCCATCAGCAGGTCGGCCAGGCGGGCGGGGTGGGCGTCCAGGACCTGGCGGGCACCGTGTCCGGTGAAGTGGTCGGCGCTGCCGGCGGCCAGGCGCGCGCGGTGGCGGGCCGCCGTGATCAGGGACGGCCCGGGTTCGTCGGTGAGGGGCCCGTCCAGGTCGGCGTACGGCAGGACCTCCTCGCCGCCGGTGACCACCACGTGGTGGAGGCGCGGGTTGGCGGCGAGCGTCCCCGCGCGCTCCAGTTCCGCCTCCTGCCCGCCCACGGCGAGGTCGTTGAAGGTGACGGCCACCAGGCGCTCCCCGGCACCCGTGCCGTGCCCGAGGACCGTCCCCGGCCTGCCCGGCAGCCCGGCCGCCAGCAGGGCGAGCGTGCCCGAGGCCGGTCCGCCGGACAGGTCCGCGCCGATCCCCGGTACGGGCATGCCGCGCGCGGCCCGCCGTTCGGCCGGCCCCATGCCGGGCACCGGGCCGGGGTCGATGTCGGCGCCGGGGACGTGCCGGGGTGCGGAGAGGCGGGCGCGGACGGCGTCCACGAGCGCGTCGCGCACCGCGTCCACCGCGTGGCCGGGGTCGGCCGACGGCGCCGCCACCGCGAGGGAGGCGACCGGCTCGTACCCGGCGATCTCGCGCGACCCGGCGCGCAGGATGAGCGCGTGTCCCGGCGGAACGCGCCGCACGCCTTCGTACGGTGTGGACTCGTACAGGGCGGCCGGCACGTCGGGGGCGGCGAGCAGGGCCGCGAGGTGGCCGAAGTCGAGGTTGGCCTCGATGAGGTCGGCGAGCGGCAGCGCGGCCGTCGCGTAGGCGGTGCCGCCCGCCCAGGGGGTGTGGAACACCGGGCGGGCGCCCGCGAGGTCGCCGCAGACGGTGACGCGGCGGCCCACCTGGACGACGGCGGTGTAACTGCCGGGCCAGGTCGTCAGATGGCGCAGTGCGCCCCCGCGCGCGGTGAACAGGCCGAGCCGCAGTTCCTCGTCGGAGGCTCCGCAGGTGCCGAGGACGGCGATCCGGTTCTGGGCGTCGGCCTTGACCACCCGCACCTCGTCCGGGCGCCAGTCGCCGACCGCCCACAGCGGATCCGGGTCGCCCCACAGGAGTTGGGAGCCGATCGGGTGCACGATCTCGCCGTCGCCGCCGACAGCGCCGGCGGAGCCGATTCCGACGGCGCCCGCGGCGGTGCTGCTCCATCCCACCAACCACCGCATGGACGCCTCCACAGGCTGTGGACAACCAGTGCACCGTACGAACCGGGTCCCATGCTGCCATGAAGAACGCGCACCCGAGGGGCGGCGGCGCCGCCTTCGATGCCGTCGGCGCGGGCCCGCGCGGGCACCCGTGCGGCAGTCGGACGGCCCCCGACGCCCTTACGGCACACGGCCGTTGCGATACGAATGCGCCCCCGAAACGCTCCCCTAAAACGCCCTTCGCGCCCTCAACTTCCATGGTAGGAACGAGGATCGCATCCGAAAGACAGGGTCGATTTTCAGCCAATTCGGCGAAGTGCGGGCAGGCGTGCGCACGCTCCGTACATGCCCTGCGCAACACACGGACAGCGCACAGTCCGGGAGGCGGGCATCGCCTCCCGGACCGGTCCGCCACCCGCGGGGATGAAGGCGGCGGTGTCCCCCAGCCCACTGGATCCAGTACAGCGGGCCGACCCACGCACGAGCCATGGAACCGCTCCCGAGGTGGCCGGAGAAGAGCGCACGGACGGGCGCACGGCCACACGACGGGGGCACGGCGCGACAGCCCGTGCACGGTGCGTACAGGACCGGCGGTCCGGGACGGACCACAATCCCGCCATCCGGAAGAATGCCCCTTAACGCTTGGGATGCGGCGAACTACGCTGGGTTTACGAATGCCGCGTGGTTATGCCAGCGCGGCAGCCGTCTGTGTCGAGGGGTGGCGCATGTCCAGGGAGCAACGCGGGCCGAACGAAAAACTCGGCGCCGTTCTCGCCCTCGCGGGAATCAGCAACGCAGGACTCGCGCGACGCGTCAACGACCTTGGCGCTCAACGCGGGTTGACTCTTCGCTACGACAAGACGTCGGTGGCGCGCTGGGTGTCGAAGGGCATGGTGCCGCAGGGTGCCGCGCCGCACCTCATCGCCGCGGCCATCGGCCAGAAGCTCGGCCGCCCGGTGCCGCTCCACGAGATCGGCCTGGCGGACGCGGATCCCGCCCCCGAAGTCGGCCTCGCCTTCCCCAGGGACGTGGGACAGGCGGTGCGGTCGGCGACCGAGCTGTACCGCCTCGACCTCGCCGGGCGCCGGGCCGGCTCCGGCGGCATCTGGCAGTCGCTGGCCGGCTCGTTCGCAGTGAGCGCATACGCAACGCCCGCCTCACGCTGGCTGATAACCCCCGCCGACAGTTCGGTCGCGCGGGACGCGAACCCCACAGAGGGCTCCGGCGCACCGATCAAAGTCGGCCACAGCGATGTGCGGAAGCTGCGGGAGGCAGCCGAGGACGCCAGGCGCTGGGACTCCAAGTACGGAGGCGGCGACTGGCGTTCGTCGATGGTGCCCGAGTGCCTCAGGGTAGAGGCGGCGCCGCTGCTGCTCGGCTCGTACGCGGACGAGGTCGGCCGCGCCCTGTTCGGGGCCACCGCCGAACTCACCCGGCTGGCCGGCTGGATGGCCTTCGACACCGGCCAGCAGGAGGCCGCCCAGCGCTACTACATCCAGGCCCTGCGCCTCGCGCGCGCGGCCGCGGACGTCCCCCTCGGCGGCTATGTGCTGGCCTCCATGTCGTTGCAGGCGACGTACCGGGGCTTCGGCGACGAGGGCGTGGACCTCGCGCAGGCCGCCGTGGAGCGCAACCGCGGCCTGGCCACCGCCCGCACCATGAGCTTCTTCCGCCTCGTCGAGGCCCGCGCACACGCGCGGGCGGGCGACGCCCACGCGGCCGGCGGGGCGCTGCGTGCCGCCGAGGGCTGGCTGGAGCGGTCCCGGGAGGGCGACCACGATCCGTCCTGGCTCGGCTTCTACGGCTACGACCGGTTCGCCGCCGACGCCGCCGAGTGCTACCGCGACCTGAAGGCCCCGCGCCAGGTCCGCCGCTTCACCGAGCAGGCGCTGTCCAAGCCGACGGACGAGTTCGTGCGCTCGCACGGGCTCCGGCTCGTCGTCTCGGCGGTCGCCGAACTGGAGTCCGGCAATCTGGACGCGGCCTGCGAGCAGGGCGTGCGGGCGGTCGAGGTCGCCGGGCGGATCTCCTCGGCGCGCACCACCGAGTACGTGAAGGACCTCCTGCACCGGCTGGAGCCGTACGGCGACGAGCCACGGGTGGTGGAGCTGCGGGAGCGGGCCCGGCCGCTGCTGATGGCGCCGGCGTAGGCGCTCCGGCGGGGCCCCGGACGCCGGGTGTCCGCGCCCGCGCGGCACAGCCGCGGGCCGGCACGGCCCCGTGCCCTTTCGGGGCGCGCCCCCGTTCCGGGGTTTCAAGGCGTTGTCAGTGGCGCAGTGCACTATCGAGGTGGGAGGTGGTGCAGGTGCGGCCGGGGATCGGTTACGACTGCGACGTGCTCGTGATCGGTGGTGGGATCGTCGGGCTCTCCACCGCGTACGCGATCACGCGCGCCGCGCCCGGCACGCGCGTGACCGTGCTGGAGAAGGAGCCGGGACCGGCCCGGCACCAGACGGGGCGCAACAGCGGTGTCATCCACAGCGGGATCTACTACCGGCCCGGCTCCCTGAAGGCGCGGTACGCGGTGCGGGGCGCCGCCGAGATGGTGAAGTTCTGCGCGGAGTACGGCATCGCGCACGCCGTCACCGGCAAGCTGATCGTCGCCACCGGGCGGGAGGAGCTGCCGCGGCTGCACGCGCTCGTGCAGCGCGGCCGGGAGAACGGGATCCCGGTGCGGGAACTGGGCCCGGCCCAGATCACGGAGTACGAGCCGGAGGTCCGCGGGCTCGCGGCGATACACGTCGGGACGACGGGCGTGTGCGACTTCGCCGGGGTCGCGCGGCAACTGGCCGAGGCGTCCGGGGCGGAGATCCGGTACGGGGCCGGGGTGGTCCGGGTGAACCGGCGGCCGGAGCTGGGGGTCGCGGTGCTGACCGCGGGCGGGGACGTCGTGCGCGGGCGGGTGCTGGTGAACTGCGCCGGGCTGTACTGCGACGAGGTGGCCCGGCTGACCGGGGACGAGCCCGGGGTGCGGATCGTGCCCTTCCGGGGGGAGTACTACGAGCTGGCGCGTCCGGGGCTGGTGCGCGGGCTGGTGTATCCGGTGCCGGATCCGGCGTTCCCGTTCCTCGGGGTACATCTCACGCGCGGGATCGACGGCGGCGTGCACGTCGGACCGAACGCGGTGCCGGCACTGGCCCGCGAGGGGTACGGCTGGCGGGTCGTACGGCCGCGGGAGGCGGCGGGGACGCTGGCCTGGCCGGGGGCGTGGGCGATCGCCCGGCGGCACTGGCGGTACGGGCTCGGGGAGTTCCGGCGGTCGGTGTCCAAGCGCGCCTTCACGCGGGCCGTACGCAGGCTGCTGCCCGCGGTGGAGCGGGATGACCTGGTGCGGGCGCCCGCCGGGGTGCGGGCGCAGGCGGTGCTGCGGGACGGCACGCTGGTGGACGACTTCCTGATCCGGGAGGGCGCCCGGGCGGTGCACGTGCTGAACGCGCCGTCGCCCGCCGCCACCGCTTCGCTGCCGATCGGGCGGGAGGTGGCGCGGCGGGCGCTGGCCGCGCTGGAGACGCCGGTGTGATCCCCCTCCCGCTCGTCCGTCGGGCCCGGGCGGCCCGCGTAAAATCGTCCTCACTGTGTCTGACTCGCTGAACGCCCCCGAAACCCCCGGCACGCCGTCTCCCGCCCCCGGTGTGTCCCTCCGGCACAGCCGCGCCAAAGGGGAGCCGCGCTTCCCCGACGGGCCGAAGGCGGATCCCGCGGGGTCGCACTTCGAGCGGCGGATCCGGAGCTTCCAGCCGCGGCGGAGCCGGGTGACGGCGGGGCAGGCGGACGCGTTGCAGCGGCTGTGGCCCAAGTGGGGGCTGGACATCGACGGGCGGCGGGTCATCGACCTGGCCGAGCTGTTCGGGAACGACAACCCGGTCGTGCTCGAGATCGGGTTCGGGATGGGAGAGGCCACCGCGCGGATGGCCGCCGCGGACCCCGGCACCAACATCCTCGCGGTGGACGTGCACACCCCGGGCCAGGGCAACCTGCTGAACCTCGCCGACCGGGACGGCCTCGCCAACGTCCGGGTCGGCAACGGCGACGCCATCATCCTGCTGCGCGAGATGCTCGCCCCGGACTCGCTGGACGGGCTGCGCGTCTACTTCCCGGACCCCTGGCCGAAGAAGCGGCACCACAAGCGGCGGCTGATCCAGCCGGAGTTCCTGGGCCTGGCCGCGGCCCGGCTGAGGCCCGGGGCGGTCGTGCACTGCGCGACCGACTGGGAGCCGTACGCCGGGCAGATGCTGGACGTGCTGACCGCGCACCCGGACTTCGAGAACACCCGGCCCGAGGGCGGCTTCGCGCCCCGTCCCGCCTTCCGTCCGCTGACCCGCTTCGAGGGGCAGGGCCTGGACAAGGGACACGTGGTGAACGATCTGTTGTTCCGCCGCGTACAGCACCGGGAGCAGCAGCGACGTTAGGGTCAGTGCCGTGGCCACCTTTCCCCCGTACCCGACGCACCCCGCCGGTCCCGTCGACGGTGAGCTCCGGCACCCGCACTGGTGGCAGCGCGGCTGGGTGCGGTACGGGGCGCTGATCGCGCTGCTCGCGCTCTCCGGGCTCGTCATCCTGGCCCTGGTGCGGCAGCAGACCGGCACGGAGGGGTTCCTCGTCGGGCTCGGGCTGGCCGTGCTGCCCGTCCCGCTGCTCATAGCCGCCTTCCGGTGGCTGGACCGGGTCGAGCCCGGCCCCTGGCGGAACACCGTCTTCGCGTTCGCCTGGGGGGCCTGCGCGGCGGCGCTGATAGCCATCGTCGCCAACAGCTTCGCCACCCGGTGGATAGCCACGACGGCCGACCCGTCCAGGGCCGACACCCTCGGCGCGACCGTCATAGCGCCCATCGTGGAGGAGTCCGCCAAGGCCGCCGCCGTGCTGCTCGTGTTCCTCTTCCGCAGACGGAACTTCACCGGGATCGTGGACGGCGTGGTGATAGCCGGGGTCACCGCCACGGGGTTCGCCTTCACCGAGAACATCCTCTACCTCGGTACCGCCTTCGGCACCGACCAGATCACCGGCGACCGCGGCATCGCCTCCGTGACCGCCGCGACCTTCTTCGTGCGCGTCGTCATGTCCCCGTTCGCGCACCCCCTGTTCACCGTCATGACCGGCATCGGCTTCGGCGTCGCCGCCCTGTCCGCCGACCGGCAGCACGTGCGGCGCGTGCTGCTGCCGCTCGGCGGGCTGCTGCTCGCGATGGGCACGCACGCGCTGTGGAACGGCTCCTCCACCTTCGGCGAGTACGGCTTCTTCGCCGTGTACGGGACTTTCATGCTGCCCGCGTTCGCGCTGCTGACCTGGCTGGTGATCTGGACGCGCCAGCGGGAGCTGCGGACCGTGCGGGAGGAGCTCCCGGCGTACGTCCTCGCCGGGTGGCTGGGGCCGGGCGAACCGTTCGCGCTTGCCTCGATGCGGGCCCGGCAGATGGCCCGTGACTACGCCCGCCACTACGGGGGCAAGCCGGCCGCGCGGGCGGTGGCGCAGTACGAGGCGTACGCGACCTCGCTGGCGTTCTGGCGGCACCGGGGACAGCGCGGGAGGGCGGGGGCCGACTTCGTCGTCCGGGAGCGGGAACTGCTGGACGAGCTGTGGAGCAGGCGGCAGGCGGCGCGGCCCGCCCTGGAGTACGCGGCGAGGGCTTCGGCCCCGGCGGTTGCGCCTCCCTGGCCGGTGTACGGGGTGCAGGGGGCGTACGGGTACGTGCCCGCGCCCGGCGCCGGCCCCGGCTACGGGTATCCGGCGGCGCCGTACACCGCCTACAACCCGTACCGGACGTGACGGGATGACGCGGGGGGTTACGCCGACGCCTCGGTGAGGCGCGTCAGCTCCTCCTCGGTGAGCTCCAGCTCGGCCACCCCGAGCAGTGCCGGCAGCTGGTCCACCGTGCGGGCCGAGGCGATGGGGGCCGCCACCGTGGGCTGGGCGGCGAGCCAGGCGAGGGCCACGGTGGCCACCGGGGCGTCGTGCGCGGCGGCGATCTCGTCCAGGGCGGTCAGGACCCGCTGTCCCCGCCCGGTCTCCAGGTGTTTGGCCGCACCGCCCGCCCGCGCGCTCTCCACGGTCGTGCCGGGACGGTACTTGCCCGTGAGGAAGCCGGAGGCGAGGGAGGCGTAGGGCACGACCGCGAGGCCGGCCCGGGTGGTGACGTCCCGCAGCGGACCCTCGTAGGTGTCGCGCGAGACGAGGTTGTAGTGCGGCTGCAGTGCCACGTACCGGGCGAGGCCCTGTCGCTCGGAGAAGTCGAGGGACTCCTGGAGGCGCTCGGGCGAGATGTTGGAGGCGGCGATGTAGCGCACCTTGCCCGCCCGGACCAGCTCGTCGAGCGCCCCGATGATCTCCTCGACCGGCACCTCGGTCTTGTCGAAGTGGGTGTAGTACAGGTCGATGTGATCGGTGCCGAGGCGGCGCAGGGAGGCGTCGGCCGCGGCCTTGATGGTGTCGGCGGTCAGGCCCTGGTACCGCGGGTGCTGGCTGACCTTGGTGGCGATGACGATGTCGGAGCGGTTGCCGCGGGACTTCACCCAGTCGCCGATGATGGTCTCCGACTCGCCGCCCTCGTTGCCGTCGGCCCACGCGGAGTAGGAGTCGGCGGTGTCGACGACATTGCCGCCGGCGGCCGCGTAGGCGTCGAGGACGGCGAAGGACTGCGCCTTGTCGGCGGTCCAGCCGAAGACGTTGCCGCCGAGGGCGAGCGGGAAGACCTGGAGGTCGGAGTGGCCGAGTTTGCGTAGAGAAGTCATGCCTTGATCCAACAACCGCGGCGGTGGCTCACATTCCGCTACGGACCGGCAGCCCCGACGTCGGGGGGTCGTCGTCAGGGCTGCCGGGGCACCGGGGGACGCGTCAGGGGGTGAGGCCCTTGCCACGCAGCCACGCCATCGGGTCGATGCCGGTGGCCTGGCCGCCGGGGTGGACCTCGAGGTGCAGGTGCGGGCCGGTGACGTTGCCGGTGGCGCCGACGCGGCCGATGACCTCGCCGGTGCCGACCTTCTGGCCGACCTTGACGTTGATCGAGGACTGGTGGCAGAACCACAACTCGGTGCCGTCGTCGAGGGTGAGGATCGTGCGGTAGCCGTAGGAGCCGGCCCAGCCCGCCTCGGTGATCGTGCCGCTGTGGATGGCCTTGATGAGCGTGCCGGTCGGCGCGGCGAAGTCCAGGCCGGTGTGGTAACCGGAGGACCACATGGAGCCGGCCTCGCCGAAGGTCGAGGTGAGCGTGTACGAGGAGGTCGGCAGCGTGTACTGCTCGGCCAGCCGGGCGAGGCGCTCGGCCTCGGCCTTCTTCTTGGCGGTGGCCTCCGCCTGCTCCTTGGCGGCGGCGGCCTTGGCGGCGGCCGCCTTCTCCGCCTTGGCGGCCGCGTCGGCGGACTGCTTCTCGGCGGCGGCCACGGCGGCCGCGGTGGCCCTGCCGTCGACCTGGCTCTGCTGCTGCTCGGCCTGGGCCATGATCCGGTTGCGCAGGGCCTCGCCGGCGTCGGTGCTGTCCTGGTCACTGGCCGCGGTGGCGACGCCGACGTGGGTCAGGGTGGCCGTGGCGGCCTTGGCGCCGTGGCCGTCGTCGCCGAGCAGGGAGCCGACGGAGGGCAGGTCGGGCAGGGAGATGGAGACCGGCGGCTTGCCGGTGTTGGCGCTGGCCATGCCGCCCGCGCCGACGGCGGCTATCACGCCGACGCCCAGGACGGTGGAGCTGCGGGCGAGCCCGCCGCCGCGCTGCTTGCTGACGCGGTGCCGGCCGCGTGCCGGGCGGAGGGAGTCCTCGGTGGGGTTCCACTCCTCCCAGGGGCCCTCGTCGCTGCGGTACTCGCCGTAGCCGAAGGTGTCGGTGCGCTGGCTCGGCACGAACGGGGCTGTGGGGGCAGGCGGGTTTGACGCCACGCGGGCGTGCTCCTTTCCTTCCGTGACGCCTACCGGGTTAGCTGACGGGTTCGGAGCGGGAAGGTCTCCTACGCGCGTATACCGGTCGTCGACTCAGCGAGTGGACGGCGGCGTTCGCGTGATTCACCCCAAGGTGGTGGTTCCCCGGTTCCCTTGCGGGATTCGGCATGCGCGCACGGAGCCGCCTCGGGTGACGGCTGGGACGACCGCGCTGCGTTATCGAACGTTAATAGACCTACCTGTCAGTTTCCAAGCCGTTCGGCTTGATCATTATGGTTTTCACAGAGGAACTTATGACCCATGACCGGTGAAATTCGGGCGAGTTGCATCCGGCGCGAGCGCCTCAGGAGTAACAGGGGTTTTGATGGTTACTCAGACGTGATGCGGAGGGCGCTCGGTGCGTGACCGTGCGTGATATCGGGGTCGGGGTGACGGCCGGTCCCGGGCAAATACTCCGGAGAAACACTCAGGGCCGGAATCCATGTACTGGAATTCCGGCCCTGAGTCTTCAGTAGCGGGGACAGGATTTGAACCTGCGACCTCTGGGTTATGAGCCCAGCGAGCTACCGAGCTGCTCCACCCCGCGTCGTTGTGTCACCAGTGTACGCCATGCGCGGGACCGCTCGCACACGCCTTTCCGACCAGGGCTTTCGGCTCAGTCCGTCAGGTGCCGGTTCGGCGTCTGCGCCGCCTCCTCGTACTCCGGCAGGACGACCACGTCCACGCCCCCGGCCGTCAGCAGCCCGCTGCCGTCGGCGCCGGTGACGAACGTGTCCGGCTCCCGCCAGGCCGTGACCACCCGCCGTATCCCCGCGTCGAGGATCAGCCGGGCGCACGGCGCCGGCCGGGAGGCCCGCCGGGCGCACGGTTCGAGGCTGCTGTACACCGTGGCGCCGGCCAGCCGGGGGTCGTCGGGCCGGATCCTGGCCAGCGCCGCCTCCTCCGCGTGCACCACGGGATCGTCCCCCTCGCGGGAGTGGCCGCGGGCCAGTTCCGTACCGTCGGCGGCCACCACGACCGCCCCGACGCTGAACGCCGTCCGCGAGGGTGGGCACAGCGCGGCCAGCTCGCAGGCGATCCGCAGCCAGTGACGGTCGGCCGCGACGGCGACCGGGCCGGTGCCGGGCGCGGTCGGCTCGTAGCGCATCAGGACGACGTCCTCGATGCGGCGCGTCTCCAGCAGCCTCAGCCGCCCGCCCTGGTAGCCGCCGGGCCCGAAGAGCCGGGGGGCGTCCGGGTCGCCGACGAGGAGGGGGGCCAGGACGAGCTGGAGCTCGTCGGCCAGGCCCCGCAGCAGCAGCTGGGTGTGGACGGTGCCGCCGCCCTCGACCATCAGGCGGCGCACTCCGCGCACCTCGTGGAGGTGCGCGAGCAGCGCGGGCCAGTCGAGGTCCGCGCCCAGCGGGACGACGTCCGCCGCGAGGCCGAGGGCGCGGGCCCGCTCGGCGCCCTCGTCGGTGGTGTAGACGATCTTCTCGCCCCCGGTGTGCCAGAAGTTCGCGCCGGGGTCCAGGTCGCCGGAGCCGCTGACGGTGATCTTCAGGGGGTACTCCGGCCGTCCGGCGGCGAGCCGGGCCGCCCGCCGCTCGGGCGAGTTGACCAGCAGCCGCGGGTTGTCGGCGCGGATGGTGCCGGCGCCGACCAGGATCGCGTCGACGGACGCCCGTACCTCGTCGACCCGGTCGAAGTCGGCCGGGCCGGACAGCAGCAGCCGGTCGGGGCCGGTGTCGTCGAGGTACCCGTCGAGGGAGACGGCGGCGGACAGCAGGACGTACGGACGGGGCATCGACGCGCTCTCTTCGGGAGGCGGGCGGGGACGGATCCGACGGACCCGGATCTTGGTTCAAGTTTGAAACAAACTTACACTGGTGGCATGACGACCCGCTGGCTCACCCCCGAGGAGCAGCGCGCCTGGCGCGCGTACGTGGCCGCGACCCACCTCCTGGAGGACGCGCTGGACCGACAGCTCCAGCAGGACGCGGGCATGCCCCACCTTTACTACTCCATCCTGGCCACGCTGTCCGAGGCACCGGAGCACCGGCTGCGCATGACCGGCCTCGCCGAGGCGCTGAAGATCACCCGCAGCAGGCTGACGTACGCGGTGGCGCGGCTGGAGAAGGACGGGCTGGTGCGGCGCGAGAGCTGCCGGTGGGACAAGCGGGGCAGCGTCGCCGCCCTGACCGACGAGGGGACGGCCGTACTGGAGCGCACGGCGCCGGGCCATGTGGAGACCGTGCGGGCGTCGCTGTTCGACCACCTCGCCCCCGAGCAGGTAGGGCAGCTCGAGGAGATCTGCGGCGGGATCGTGCGCGCCCTCCAGGGGGACGGGACGGACCGGACGGCGCCGGACGAGGTGCCCTGGCGGCGCCGGTCGTCCCCGCCCTGCTCCTGAACGGGCCGGCGCCCAGGGCCACGAAAAAGGTTGCTTTAAATTTAAAACATGACGTAGGGTTCCGGACCATGGGACTGCTTCAAATCTGAAGCAGAAAGCCGAGGCAGCCCCCGTCATGACCACCGGACCCGGGAGAACCCGCATGCCCGACACCCCCGCCGCCACCCCGCGCGCCCGCGTCCGGGTACCGCTGCGCTTCCACGACGGCTACAGCGTCGACGCCGAACTGGTCACCTTCCACGGCCTGACCGACGGCCAGGAACACGTGGCCGTCGTCCTCGGCCGCCCCGCCCCCGGCACCGTCCCGCTGGTCCGCCTGCACTCCGAGTGCCTGACCGGGGACGTCTTCGGCTCGGCCCGCTGCGACTGCGGCCCCCAGCTGCGCGAGGCGGTCGAGCGCATCGCCGACCGCGGCGGTGTCCTGCTCTACCTCCGCCAGGAGGGCCGCGGCATCGGCCTCTACAACAAGCTCGACGCGTACGCCCTCCAGGACCAGGGCCTGGACACCTACGAGGCCAACGCCGCCCTCGGCCTGCCGGAGGACGCCCGCGACTACACGTCGGCCGGCCAGATGCTCCGCGCCCTCGGCATCGAGGAACTGGACCTGCTCTCCAACAACCCCGACAAGGCGGACCAGCTGCGCGGCCTGGGCCTCGCCGTCCGCGACCGGGTGCCCACCGGGGTCTTCACCACCGCGCACAACGTGCGTTACCTGCGCGCGAAGGTGCTCCAGACCCAGCACACCCTGCCGCTCGCGGAGCTGACGGAGCTCGGCGTGGGCTGAGCCGGGGGGCCGCCGGGACGCGTCGGGTCCCGCCCGCGGGCCGCCGGGCCGGTGCCCGCGGCGCCCGGCACCACCGAGAGGCGCGTCACGATCCCGGTGAACGACTGCGCCCTGACCCCCCGGGCACACCGCGAAGCCCCGGCAGGCCCCCCGGCCGGGACTTCGCCGTTCCTCCACCGCTTCGGGTCACAGGACGGCCACACCGCCCCCGCACGCACCGCACGGCGCGCATGATGCCCCCTCACCATCATTCAGCCACAGAGGGACCATGAACGCCCGTACAGCCGCCTGCGCAGCCCTGCTCGTCGCCGCCACCGCCTGCAGCAGCGGTGGCGAACCCCAGACCATCCGCGTCACCGTCACCCAGACCGTCACCGCGTCACCCGGCGCCAAGGCCGGCACCCGTGCCGGCATCCTCGAGATGGGCGCCAAGCAGGCCATCGACGACTACGCCCAGGACGTCCACGGCACCGTCCAAGCCCTGGACTACCAGCAGCCCTACAAGGGGCCACAGCCCCATGAGCCGGAAGACTTCCAGGGCGGCGACACCTGGGCCGTCGCCAAGGTCAAGTACTGCAACACCAGCGGCGACGACGTCAGCGTCAGCCAGTTCCCGTGGTCCCTGGCCTACGCCGACGGCACCAGCATCCAAGTCACCGGCGACAGCGGCGGCGACATGCCGAAGCCCGAGTACCCCATGGACAGGACGGTGCGGGCCGGCCGTTGTGCGGCAGGCCTCGTCGCCTTCCCCGTGCCCGGCGGCAAGCGCCCCCAGCGCCTCGTCTACGATCCCGAAGTCGGCCACCCCACCGAGTGGGCCATCCCCAAGGCGTAGGGAGCAGGAGGCGCCCGTGGCCGGCACCCCCCCGAAACGGACTCGCCCCCAGCTCCAACCTGCTCTGAGCTGGGGGCGATGCGGTAGGCCCTGTGGGACTCGAACCCACAACCAATGGATTAAAAGTCCACTGCTCTGCCAATTGAGCTAAGGGCCCAGGCGATGTCGCCTCCCCGAGCATAGCCGGACGTGGCCGTGTCTCCGATCGGGTATCCGGGGACGCGGCCGCGTCGGACGGTGGAACCGGGCCGGAACGAACTGGAACGATCCGTAACAGGCCGGATCAGGCCGGAACAGGCCGGAACGGTCAGGGATCGACCGGTTCGGGCGCCCCCGCGCGGGACGCCGCGCGGGCCCGGTTGCGTTCGTGGCCGGCGTTCAGGAACCAGTGGCGGGCCGAGGCCAGCCACCAGGTCGCGGCGAAGCCGAGGACGACCAGGACGGCGACCGGGGCGTAGTTGAAGGTCTCCCAGGTGACCGGGGAGACCTGGGGGAGCATGAAGAGGACCGTGATCACGCCGACCCATACCACCGAGACGATGCCCACCGGCTGCGACCAGCGGCCCAGGTGCCAGGGGCCCCGGGCGAAGGCGGCGCCCTTGCGGACCCGCAGCAGGGTGGGGACCACGTACGCGAGGTAGAGGCCGATCACCGCGATCGAGGTGACGGCCGCGTACGCCGTGCTGTTGATCAGGTAGGGGAGGCCGAGGATCAGGGCCCCGGTCGTCGCCAGCCAGACCGCCGCCACGGGAGTGCGCGTGCGCGGGCTCACGGAGTGCCACAGGCGCGAGAAGGGCAGCGCGCCGTCGCGGGAGAAGGCGTAGATCATCCGGCTGTTGGCCGTCACCGACGCCATGCCGCAGAACAGCTGGGCGCCGATCACCACCAGCAGCAGCAGCTTGCCGGTGGTCGCGCCCAGCGCGTCGAGGAGGATCTGGGCGGGGGGCGCGCCGGTGGGGGACGTGAGCTCCTTGTCGTACGACTGGATCGCGAAGGTGAAGCCCAGCAGGAGGACGAAGCCCGCTATCCAGGACGTCCAGATGGATCTGACGATGCCCTTCGGGCCGGCCGTCGCCGCGTCGTGGGTCTCCTCCGTCATGTGGGCGGAGGCGTCGTAGCCCGTGAAGGTGTACTGGGCCATCAGCAGCCCCAGGAGCACCACGTACGGGCCGCTGCCCCAGCCGGTGTTGTCGACGAACTCCGTGAACACGAAGGACGCCGACTGGTGGTGGTCGGGTACGAAGGTCAGCGCGCCGACGATGACGGCCACCCCGAGGACGTGCCACCACACGCTCACGTTGTTGAGGAAGGCGACGATCCGGACGCCGAAGGTGTTCAGCAGGCCGTGCAGCAGCAGGATCGCGGCGAACAGCAGGACGGTACGGCCCGGGGTGACCACGAAGTCGAACTGCAGGTTCAGGTAGGCGCCCAGGAAGGACGCCGCGCCGAAGTCGATGCCCGCCGTCACCGCCACCTGGCCCAGCACGTTGAACCAGCCGGTGAACCAGGCCCAGGCGGCGGCCGAACGCGGCGGCGCCAGCCGGTGCGCCCAGAAGTACAGGCCCGCCGACGTCGGGTACGCCGAGCAGATCTCGGCCATCGACAGGCCGACGAACAACGTCATCAGGCCGACCGCCACCCAGCCCCAGGTGATCACCGCGGGACCGCCGGTGTTCATCCCGAAGAGGTAGAGGGTCAGGCAGCCGGACAGGACCGAGATGATCGTGAAGGAGACGGCGTAGTTGGAGAACGCCGACATACGGCGGGCGAGGACCTGGGTGTAGCCGAGCTGGGCAAGCCGTTCCTCGTCCGACAGCCCACTCGCTATCGCGTCATCTGTCATGCCCCCAGCGATTCCCTCGCCGAGGGCGTGACATGCGTCACAGGTGACTGGAAAGATGACTGAAAAGGGCCCGTACGACTGAGTCGTACGGGCCCTTTTCAGGTCACTGGGCGTCAGCCGTTGCGCTTCCAGCGCGGCTTGTCCTCGCGGCGGCCGAAGGAACCGCCGGTGCCGCGGTGGTCGTCACGACGGCCGTACGGGCGGTCGTGGCCGGCGGAACGGAAGCCCGGGCGGTCGTCGCGGCGGTCGCGGTTGAAGGGGCGGTCGCTGCCACGGTGGCCGGTGCGGTCGTCGCGGCGGAAGCCGCCACGGTCGTCACGACGCTCGAAACCACGGGCACCACGGTCACGGTCCCGGTCGAACGGACGGCGGTCGTCACGACGCTCGTCACGACGGTCGTCCCGGCGGAAGCCCCCACGGTCGTCACGACGCTCGAAACCACGGGCACCACGGTCACGGTCCCGGTCGAACGGACGGCGGTCGTCACGACGCTCGTCACGACGGTCGTC
>NZ_JBEXLP010000048.1:22926-33777 GCF_040610035.1 Streptomyces sp. NPDC004542 | reverse complement strand
CCGGCGGAAGCCCCCACGGTCGTCACGACGCTCGAAACCGCGGTCGCGGTCCCGGTCGGACGGACGGCGGTCGTCACGGCGCTCGAAGCCACGGCCACCACGGTCGCGATCCCGGTCACGGTTGAAGCCGCCCCGGTCGCCGCGCTCCTCACGCCGCTCCCGGCGCTCGTACGGCGCCGGAGCCTCGGCGCGCTCCGCCCGGTCCACGTCCTGCGCGGCCGGCTGCTCCGGAACCGAGGCCTCGGCGACGGCCTGGGCCTCGGCCTGCGCCTCGGCGACCGCCGCCTCCGGGTCCTCGCCGCGCTCGCGGGCGACCCTGGCGACCAGCCGGTCGGCCTCCTCGCGCAGCTCGGCCGCGCGGCGCTGGGCGCGCTCCAGCTGCTGGGAGAGCTGGGCGACCTCGCGCTCGGCCTGCTGGGCGGCGTTGCCCGCGGACTCGGCCTGGACCTCGGTCATGGAGCGGGCGCCGGTGATCTCGGCGACCTCCGGGTCGAAGGCGGCACCGCCCTGGATGATGTGGCGTCCGGCGTCGACGCCGGCGTCCTCCATGAGGCGGAAGATCTGGCGCCGCTGGTGCGGGAGGGAGAGGGAGACGACCGTACCGGTGCGGCCGGCGCGGGCCGTGCGGCCGGCGCGGTGCAGGTAGTCCTTGTGGTCGCCGGCCGGGTCGACGTTCAGGACCAGGTCGATGCCGTCGACGTGGATGCCGCGGGCGGCGACGTCGGTGGCGACCAGGACGTTGACGTAGCCGTCCTTGAAGTCGGCCAGCGTGCGGGTGCGGGCACCCTGGGTCATGCCGCCGTGCAGCGCGTCCGCCTTCACGCCCGCGTCGCGCAGCTGCTCGGCGACGCGGTCGGCGCCGAGCTGGGTGCGGACGAAGATGATGGTGCGGCCCTTGCGGGAGGCGATCGCGGCCGTGACCGGCGCCTTGTCCTTGGGCTTCACGATCAGGATGTGGTGGGACATCGTCGTGACCGCGCCCTGGGCGGCGTCGACCTCGTGCAGGGCCGGGTCCTTCAGGTACCGGTCGACGAGGGTCTTGATCTCGTTCTCCATCGTCGCGGAGAACAGCATGCGCTGGCCGCCCGCCGGGACCTGGTCGAGGAGTTCGGTGACCTCGGGCAGGAAGCCCAGGTCGGACATCTGGTCGGCCTCGTCGAGGACGGCGATCCGCACGTCCTCGAGGGAGCAGGCGCCACGGTTGATGATGTCGCGCAGGCGGCCGGGGGTGGCGACCAGGATGTCGACGCCCTTCTCCAGGGCGTAGATCTGGTTGCCCATCGACGTGCCGCCGCAGACGACCTTCATCTTCAGGCCGAGGACGTCGCCGTACGGCTGGAGCGCGTCGGCGACCTGCATGGCGAGCTCACGGGTGGGCGTGAGGATGACGGCCCGCGGCCTGTGCTTCTCGGTGCGGCCACCGGCCAGGGTGGCCAGGGTGGGCAGGCCGAAGGAGAGGGTCTTGCCGGAGCCGGTGCGGCCACGGCCCAGGATGTCCTTGCCGGCCAGGGCGTCCGGGATGGTCGCGGCCTGGATCGGGAAGGGGACGGTCACGCCGTTCTGCGCGAGCTTGCGCACGACGCCGTCGGGGAGACCGAGGCTCGCGAAGGTGACCTCGGGGGTGCTGGTCTCGTCGTCGGTGTCGAGCCCGGCGTTGTGGGTCTCGACGTTCTCGGCCTCGATGTTCTCGGGCACGACGGCGTGATCAGTACGGGAAATGGACATGCGAATGCGAAACCTTCCGGAGTCTCGTCGGCACGCGCCCGTCAACTCCGTGATTCGCACGATGACCGCCTCTATGCGGTCCGCCACGGCAAGGGAGAGTACGCGCCACACGGCGCGCTCTGCGGTGGCGCCGGGCAAATGGGATCAAACGATCTACCACCATACGCACCCTCCACCCTCGAAGGCAAACCGAGGTCGGTAGACGTACGTCACACGGCTGGGCGCGGGTCGCACGACGGCTCGCCGACGGCTTCCTACGCCGGTGACCCGGCCCTCGGCGCCGGCTCCCGCTGGGCCAGCTGCGGCCCCGTCCCCTCGTGCGCCGACGAGGACGGCTCGGCGGACGGCGGCTCACTGGAAGCCGGTGGCAGCGGAGAAGGGGGCGGCGGCGTGGACGCCGGCTCGGCCGTTCGCGTGGGGGTCGGCTGGGCCTTGGTCGGCGCGGGATCGCCCGGTTTCTCGGTCCTGCCCGGCCGGGTCGGCGTGGACGCGGACGCGCTGCCCTTCGCCGACGGGGTGGCCGAGGCGGAGGCCGACTTCCCCGCCTTGGCCTTCCCGCCGTGCCCGTGCTTGCCGTCGGCCGTCTCACCGCCGTACGCCCCGCCGCGCCCCGACACCACCGTCAGGCCGTCGGGCGCCTGGCCGCCGCGCTGTCCCGCCGAGGGCGACTGTCTGGCCGGGCTCGCGTCGTCGCCCACATGCACACAGCCGGAGGCGGCGGCGAGGGCCATCGCCGTGGCGGCCAGACGGACGGGTACGGTCAAGGGGCGCACGGCGGCCACCTCCGATGGCGGAGTGAAGGAGTCAACCTGCCCAACTCCCGCCGCCCGCAAGAGGACACGCGACCCGCCGGAACCGGCCGCCTGCGCCTCCGCCGGACGCCTCAGCCGTAGCCGAGCGCGTGCAGCCGCTCGTCGTCGATCCCGAAGTGGTGCGCGATCTCGTGCACCACGGTCACCTCGGTCTCCGCGACGACGTCCTCCCTTGTCTCGCACATCCGCAGCGTCGGCCCCCGGTAGACGGTGATCCGGTCCGGCAGCACGCCCGCGTACCACTCGCCGCGGTCGGTCAGCGGGGTCCCTTCGTACAGCCCGAGCAGCCCGGGATCGTCGGCGGGCGGTTCGTCCTCGACGAACACCGCGACGTTGTCCATCAGCCGCGTCAGCTCCGGCGGAATCCGGTCGAGCGCCTCGGCGACCAGTTCCTCGAACTCCTCGCGCGTCATCTCCAGCACAGGGCCATTGTCCGGTACGACACCGCGGTACGAGAGTCACCGGCCGCCGCATATCCACGCACGGACCCGGGCATACGGCACCAATGGCCCGCGTCCCCCTCGCAGCCCTGGAACCACATGCTGAACCGCACCCCGAACCGCATCCGCCGCCTCCGTGAACCCCGCCCCCGCAGGAAGGCCCGCGCCCTGCCCTCGCTCGAGCTCGCCGCCCGGCCGCGCCCCTGGGTCCGCGCCCTCGCTCTGACCGGGGTCGTGCTGGTCGGCGCCTGGCTGGGGCTGCTGATCGTGGGGAACGTACGGGTCCCGGTCGGCCCGATGAACACGACGATGACGCTGCGTCCCTCCCTGACCGGCGGCACCAAGATCAACGTCGCGCCCCTCGGCGCGCTCTCGCTCGACAGCCACATCGCGCCGGTCCGCCTCGACGTCAACGTCGACCAGCTCGACCCGGTCCGCTCCCAGGCGCTGGTCGACCACCCCGAACGCATCGCCGGCCTCCAGGACGAGATCGCCCGGGACGTCGAGCACGGCACCGTCGACCTGGCCGTACGCTCCTGCGTCGCCGTGGTGGCCGGTGCGACGGCGCTCGGCCTCGCGGTCTACCGCCGCCCGCGCCGCGCCCTGGCGGCCGGCGGACTGGCGCTCACCCTGCTCACGGCCTCCGGAGCGACGGCGTACGCCACCTGGAACCCGGAGTCGGTCCTGGAACCGCGCTTCTCCGGCCTGCTGTCCTCCGCGCCCTCGCTGGTCGGCAACGCGCGCAGCATCGTGACGGAGTTCGACGTCTACCAGAGGGAACTGGCCCGCCTGGTGACGAACGTGACCAAGCTGTACGACGTGACCTCCACGCTGCCGGCCTACCAGCCGGACCCGACCACGATCCGGGTCCTGCACGTGTCGGACATCCACCTCAACCCGGCGAGCTGGAAGATCATCGCCTCGCTGGTGGCGGAGTACAAGGTGAACGTGATCGTGGACACCGGCGACACCATGGACCACGGCACGGCGGCCGAGAACGGCTTCCTGGACCCGATCGCCGACCTGGGCGTGCCGTACGTGTGGGTGCGCGGCAACCACGACTCGCGCGTCACGCAGCGGTACCTGGGGCGGATGAAGAACGTGCACGTCCTGGACGACGGCAAGGCGGAGTCGGTGGCCGGGCTGCGCTTCGCGGGCATCGGCGATCCGCAGTTCACCCCCGACCGCTCGAACCGGCTCAGCGACGACGCGGAGCAGTCGGCGGGCGACCGCCTGGCCTCCGCCCTGCGCGACCAGCGGACGGCGGGGACCCCGGTGGACGTCGCCATGATCCATGAGCCCGCCGCCGCGCGGGAGACGGACGGCGAGGTGCCCCTGGTGCTGGCGGGGCACCTCCACCACGAGGGCGACGAGATCATGAAGCACGGCACCCGGCTGCGCATGGAGGGATCCACAGGCGGCAGCGGGCTGCGCGCCGTCGAGCACAAGTACCCGGCTCCGATCGAGGCGTCGATCCTCTACTTCGACCGGGACACCCGTCGTCTCCAGGCCTGGGACGCCATCAAACTGGGCGGCCTGGGGCTGACGACGGCAGAGGTCAGCCGCCACCTCCCGGAGGAGAACCAGCCGGGCGCGACCCCGAGCCCGACGGGCCCGACGCCCTCGTCGTCCGCCTCGCCGTCCACCTCCTCGTCCACCTCCTCGTCCGCCTCCTCGTCCGTGTCGCCGTAAACCGTTTTGGCGATACCCCTCGCCATCCCATATGCTTCTCACGTCCCCGACGCGCTGAGAAGCGCCCAGGCGGGCCGATAGCCCTCATCGTCTAGCGGCCTAGGACGCCGCCCTTTCAAGGCGGTAGCACGGGTTCGAATCCCGTTGGGGGCACGCAAGATCGTGTGCGACACTGTCGTACACGGCGCTTGGTCCTGTGGAGCAGTTTGGAGTGCTCGCCACCCTGTCAAGGTGGAGGCCGCGGGTTCAAATCCCGTCAGGACCGCTGGGGTTTTGTTTGACGTGAAACCCCGTGGCTGGGTAGCTCAGTTGGTACGAGCGATCGCCTGAAAAGCGATAGGTCGCCGGTTCGACCCCGGCCCCAGCCACAGTCGCCCTACCAGGGCAAACACCCCCTCCAGAATCTTCCGGAGGGGGTGTTCTCGTAGTGGCGTCCTCGCGGGTCGTTGCAGGGCCGTCAGCCCTCGGTGTCGTCGTCGCGCAGCTTGTCCCAGAGGCGCGTGCGGTGGAGTACGTAGAGGGCCGCGAACAGGACGATCACCTGCAGGCCCACGGCAAGGAACCAGAAGACGAACCGGCTTTCCAGCTCGTCGGTCATGTACGCGAAATTCATGCCGAAGAACCCGGTCAGGAACGTCAGCGGAAGGAAGATCACCGACACGATGGCCAGCCGGTTGATCACGCCGTTCTGCTCGCCGGACACGAGGGTGGAGTAACTGACGAAGGCCCGCCGGGCGGCGTCCTGGAGGGACTCGATGTCCTTGAGCACCAGCCTCGAGCTGTGCTGGTACGTGTGCGCGAGCCGCTGCCGTTCCTTCGGGAAATGCGGGTTCAGCATCCTCCTCGTGAAAGCCTCGTCCGTCACCTCCAGGTAGGGCAGGAGCCGGTGGTGCAGGAGCGCCGAGCGGCGTCGTAGCCGTGCCAGTCGGTAGATCTGCTGGGGGTTACGCCGCTGGAACATCTCGTCCTCGATCTCCTCCACCTCCAGCAGGTCCTGCACGGCCGACCGGCGAAACGTCTCCAGGGCCTCCTGGAGGAGCAGGAACAGCGTGGCCACGGCGTCCGGTGGATTCTCCTTCGGTATCCGTTCCGTCACGCTGCGCATCAGGGCCAGCGGGCCTCGGTGGACCGTGACCAGGTACCGCCCGGTGACGAGGGCATGGACATGCGTGACCTGGTCGTCCTCGACCACGGGTACGACGAACCCGGCGCTGTCCCCGAGGAACTCGGCCCGCGCGGCTTCGCCCTCCGTACCGAACCAGCCCAGGTCCGCGGCCTCCAGGCCGAGCTGGTGGGCGACCGGTGTTTCATCGGGCGGGGTCCGCTCGGGCAGTTCGATGTCGACGAACACGAAGGAGGATGCCGCGAGACGCTCACGCACCTCGGACACGTGCGTACGAGTGACGATCCCCTCCGGCATCGAGACCACCGATACGATCATCGTCCCTCGCTGTGGATCACGGCTGCGGCACTCCCCAGCCTGCGTGGGCGAGGGTGCCCGCGCACACGGAAGGACTCGTTCGCACCGCGGAGCGGCGCCCGGACGGGTGAGGGGGGTGCTTGGCAGCGGGCCCGGCGGACGCTACGTTCTGGCCGATCGACCGCCGCCTCGTCCCCGTCGAGCCGACGACAGTCGCCCGCACGCGACGGCCCACGCCCGCACACGACACACCCACCGACCGAACCGCCACCCACAGCCGCCGCACCACACACCCCCAGGCCGGACGGCCACCCGCAGCCGCCGACGGCGATCCGCCCCCGCGGGGGCCACCCGCACCCGGCGACGAGAGTGGTACGGGTGGGCGAGAACCCCCTGCTGAACCGCCGGAGGCAAATCGTTAGCCAGGAATTTCGCCGAGGTGAGATCCTGGACCCCGTATGTCTACGCACCCCGCCCCCGCCCTCGGCACCCTCCTCCCCCGCCTGACCGAGCTGTCGCTGCGCGATGCGCACCGGCTCGGGCGCAGGCTCGAGGGCGCGCGCAAGATCCGTAAGCCGGAGGCCCGCGCCGCCGTCCTCGCCGAGATAGAGGCCGAGGTCGGCAAGGCCGCGACCCGGATGGACGAACGGCGCGCCCGCGTGCCCGCCGTCAGCTACCCCGAACAACTGCCGGTCAGCCAGAAGAAGGACGACATCGCGGCCGCCATCCGCGATCACCAGGTCGTCATCGTCGCCGGTGAGACGGGTTCCGGGAAGACCACCCAGATCCCGAAGATCTGTCTCGAGCTGGGGCGCGGCGTGCGCGGCATGATCGGGCACACCCAGCCCAGGAGGATCGCCGCCCGTACCGTCGCCGAGCGCGTCGCCGAGGAGATGGACACCCCGCTCGGTGAGGCCGTCGGCTGGAAGGTGCGCTTCACCGACCAGGTGAACCCCGACGCGACCTTCATCAAGCTGATGACGGACGGCATCCTGCTCGCCGAGATCCAGACCGACCGCGAGCTGCGCGCCTACGACACGATCATCATCGACGAGGCCCACGAGCGGTCCCTGAACATCGACTTCCTGCTGGGCTACCTCGCCCAGCTGCTGCCCCGACGGCCGGATCTGAAGGTCGTCATCACCTCCGCCACCATCGACCCCGAGCGTTTCTCCCGGCACTTCGGCGACGCGCCGATCATCGAGGTCAGCGGGCGGACGTACCCGGTGGAGGTGCGGTACCGGCCCCTGCTGGAAGCGGACTCGGACGACGCCGACCGCGACCAGATCACCGCGATCACCGACGCCGTCGAGGAGCTGATGGCGGAAGGGAAGGGGGACATCCTCGTCTTCCTCTCCGGGGAGCGGGAGATCCGGGACACCGCGGACGCCCTCACCAGGAAGGATTACCGCTTCACGGAGATCCTGCCCCTGTACGCCCGGCTCTCCCACGCCGAGCAGCACCGGGTCTTCCAGCCGCACACCGGCCGCAGGATCGTGCTGGCGACCAACGTGGCGGAGACGTCGCTGACCGTCCCCGGCATCAAGTACGTCATCGACCCCGGCTTCGCCCGGATCAGCCGCTACAGCCATCGCACGAAGGTGCAGCGGCTGCCCATCGAGCCGATCTCGCAGGCCAGCGCCAACCAGCGCAAGGGACGCTGCGGGCGTACGTCCGACGGCATCTGCATCCGCCTCTACTCCGAGGACGACTTCCTCGCCCGCCCGGAGTTCACGGACGCGGAGATCCTCCGCACGAACCTGGCCTCCGTCATCCTGCAGATGACCGCGGCCGGCCTCGGCGACATCGAGAAGTTCCCCTTCATCGACCCGCCGGACCACCGCAACATCCGCGACGGCGTGCAGCTGCTCCAGGAGCTGCACGCCCTGGACCCGGCGCAGAAGGACCCGCGCAAGCGCCTGACGGAGACCGGCCGCAAGCTCGCCCAGCTGCCCGTCGACCCGCGGCTGGCGCGCATGGTGCTGGAGGCGGAGCGGAACGGCTGTGTCCGCGAGGTCATGGTGATCGCGGCCGCGCTGTCCATCCAGGACCCGCGCGAACGCCCCGCCGACAAGCAGGCCCAGGCCGACCAGCAGCACGCCCGCTTCAAGGACGAGACCAGCGACTTCCTCGCCTTCCTCAACCTGTGGCGGTACCTCCGCGAGCAGCAGAAGGAACGGGGCTCGTCGTCGTTCCGCCGGATGTGCAAGCAGGAGTACTTGAACTTCCTGCGCATCCGGGAGTGGCAGGACATCTACACGCAGCTGCGCACGGTCGCCAAGCAGATGGGCATCCACCTCAACGAGCAGGACGCCCCGGACGACCGCATCCACGTCTCCCTCCTCGCCGGTTTGCTGTCGCACATCGGCATGAAGGACGTGAAGGACGGCGCGAAGAACGAGTACCTGGGCGCGCGGAACGCCAAGTTCGCGATCTTCCCGGGCTCGGCGCTGTTCAAGAAGACGCCCCGGTTCGTCATGTCCGCCGAGTTGGTGGAGACCTCCCGGCTGTGGGCCCGGGTCAACGCCAGGATCGAGCCCGAGTGGGTCGAACCGCTCGCCGAGCACCTGCTGAAGCGGACGTACAGCGAGCCGCACTGGGAGAAGGACCAGGCGGCCGTGATGGCGTACGAGAAGGTCACGCTGTACGGCGTGCCCATCGTCGCCGACCGGAAGGTGAACTACGGCCGTATCGACCCGGAGGCCAGCCGTGAGCTGTTCATCCGGAACGCGCTGGTCGAGGGCGACTGGCGGACGCACCACAAGTTCTTCGCCGACAACCGCCGGCTCCTCAGCGAGGTCGAGGAGCTGGAGCACCGGGCGCGGCGCCGGGACATCGTGGTCGACGACGAGACGCTGTTCGACTTCTACGACCAGCGGGTGCCGGAACACGTCGTGTCCGGTGCCCACTTCGACTCGTGGTGGAAGCACAAGCGGCACGAGCAGCCGGATTTCCTCGACTTCGAGCGGGAGATGCTCATCCGGGAGTCGGCGGAGGCGGTCACCAAGGCCGACTATCCGGACTCCTGGCGGCAGGGGAACCTGAAGTTCCGGGTGACGTACCAGTTCGAGCCGGGCGCGGACGCCGACGGCGTGACCGTCCACATCCCCCTCCAGGTCCTGAACCAGGTGACGGACGAGGGCTTCGACTGGCAGATCCCGGGCCTCAGGGAGGAGCTGGTGACAGAGCTGATCCGTTCCCTGCCCAAGCCGGTCCGCCGCCACTACGTGCCCGCGCCGAACTACGCGAGGGCGTTCCTGGAGAAGGCGTCCCCGCTCGCCGAGCCGCTCACCACGACCATGGCGCGCGAGCTGAGGCTCATGGTGGGCGTGCCCTTCGAGGCCGCCGACTTCGACTGGGCGAAGGTGCCGGACCATCTGAGGATCACCTTCCGGATCGTCGACGAGCGGCGGCGGAAGCTGGCGGAGGACAAGGACCTGGAGGCGCTGAAGCTGCGTCTGAAGCCGAAGGCGCGCAAGGCGCTCTCGCAGGCCGCGGCGGCCACCGCGTCCCGCCGGGGCGGCGAGTCCCTGGAACGCGGGGGCCTCACCGACTGGACCGTCGGCACGCTCAGCCGGGTCTTCGAGACCCGGCGGGCCGGGCAGCCGGTGAAGGCGTACCCGGCGCTGGTGGACGACGGCGACACGGTCTCGGTGCGTCTCTTCGACACGGAGGCGGAGCAGGCGGAAGCCATGTGGAAGGGCACCCGCCGCCTCATCCTGCGCAACATCCCGGTGAGCCCGGCGAAGTTCGCGTCCGAGAAGCTGACGAACGCTCAGAAGCTGGGGCTGTCCGCGAATCCGCACGGGTCGATCCAGGCGCTGTTCGACGACTGCGCGATGGCGGCGGCGGACAAACTGATCGGGGACTTCGGGGGGCCGGCGTGGGACGAGGAGTCGTACCGCAAGCTCTACGACAAGGTGCGCGCGGAGATCGTCGACACGACCGTGCGGACCGTGGGCCAGGTGCAGCAGGTGCTGGCCGCCTGGCAGGCCTGTGAGCGGCGCCTGAAGGCCGTGCGCAGCCCCGCCCTGCTGGCAAACCTGACGGACGTGCGCAAGCAGCTGGACGCCCTCGTGAAGCCCGGCTTCGTGACGTGGGCGGGTGTACGGCGCCTGCCCGACCTCATGCGGTACCTGGTGGCTGCGGACCGGCGGCTGCAGCAGATGCCGACGAGCGTCCAGCGGGACACCACGCGCATGCAGAAGGTCCACGAGATGCAGGACGAGTACGCCTGGCTGCTGGAACAGCTCCCCCAGGGCCGTCCCGTCCCGTCCTCCGTCCTGGACATCCGCTGGATGATCGAGGAGCTCCGGGTCAGCTACTTCGCCCACGCGCTGGGCACGGCGTACCCGGTCTCGGACAAGCGGATCGTGAAGGCGATCGACGCGGCCGTCCCGTAATCGCCCGTTCACAGGCGGTGAGTTCGACCAGGACCCGCACCCTCCTGTACAGTCCATCTCGCAGCGCAACGCAGAGCAGAGCCGATCACTCGGTTCCGCCGAGAAGCACTGCGAAACCTGGTCCTGTGGAGCAGTTTGGAGTGCTCGCCACCCTGTCAAGGTGGAGGCCGCGGGTTCAAATCCCGTCAGGACCGCAACGAGGCCCGCATCCCGCAAGGGAAGCGGGCCTTCTGCGTACCCGCCCCCACAGCGGAACCCAGCGACCCCCGCCAGGACCACAACCAGGCCCGCACCCCGCCAGCGAAGGCCGCGCCCGCGGCGGAGCCGCAATCAAACACAGCAAATCCCGTCAGGACCGC
>NZ_JBEXLP010000048.1:0-22831 GCF_040610035.1 Streptomyces sp. NPDC004542 | reverse complement strand
CGCCAGGACCACAACCAGGCCCGCACCCCGCCAGCGAAGGCCGCGCCCGCGGCGGAGCCGCAATCAAACACAGCAAATCCCGTCAGGACCGCAACGAGACCCGCACCCAGCAAGGGAAGCGGGCCTTCTGCGTACCCGCCCCCACAGCGGAACCCAGCAACCCCCGCCAGGACCACAACCAGGCCCGCACCCCGCCAGCGAAGGCCGCGCCCGCGGCGGAGCCGCAATCAAACACAGCAAATCCCGTCAGGACCGCAACCAGACCCGCATCCCGCAAAGGAAGCGGGCCTTCTGCGTACCCGCCCCCACAGCGGAACCCAGCAACCCCCGCCAGGACCACAACCAGGCCCGCACCCCGCCAGCGAAGGCCGCGCCCGCGGCGGAGCCGCAATCAAACACAGGCAAGCCTCCCCACGCCCGCGCCTCTCGCCGTCGGCCCGTCTCATCCGCCCGACGGAGGTCCGGGGGCGGCAGCCCCACGATTGCGGCGCGCCAACACCCCGCACCGGCACCCCGCCTCACGCCCCGCGCCAACGCCCCCACCGGCCGGCTCCGGTCCGCCCCGAAGACACCGGCGGAGCCCACCCCCACCGGCCGGCGCCCGCCCGCCCACGAAGCACCGGAGCAACCGGCGGAGCCCACCCTCACCGGTCGGCACTCGCCGCCCACGGGTCCCGTGGAACCGGCGGAGCCACGCGGCGGTCTTGACGGCGTCACATTCCGCCGGTACCCAGAAAACAGGGCCGGGTTTTCCCCGAGCGGCCCCGGAGGTGGCGTATGGCGGCATCGGCCAGGCACGAGACGCGGGCGCTGCTCAGGGCCCATCTGTCGGCCGCCTCGTCCTACCGGCACCTCACCCGCCACTGCCCGATCTGCCACCACTTGCTGCGCCTCGCGCTGGCCTCCGCCCCGCCCGGCGCGCGGGCCCCGGAGGAGGCCGTCGAGGAGGAGAGCCCGTCCAGAGCCTGACCGTCCAGCGCACGTACGCCGGCGGCAACAAGCACGCCACCGTGTGACGGGTGTCACCGCATGAGTTTCGGCGACCGAGGTGCTTACCCGCGTCCTACAACTGGTCAATTTTATATGTGCAATTGCACCAGTCCGAAGAGCCGAGCCCAGCGGATCCGACACCACCCCCCAGACTCCGACAAGCCCGCTCACCGGAACGCCACACACTCCCGGTCCGGCGCACAAAAAAGATCGCGCTGGACCCGGCGGAGTCCAGCGCGATCCACGACGCACCCGGTGAAGCTTGCCCAGAACGTTCTGTCCGGCTTGGGAAAGGGGCCTGTTGGGGCAGGTCCCGCGTCGCTTGGAGCTTGGGTTTCGGGCGCTTCGGCAGGTGGGGGACCCGCCGCATCACCCGGTTATTCAGTTGTTCAGGCCTCGCTGCGCTGCTGCGGGATGCCCGCGAGCAGTGCGCGGACCTCGGCCTCGCGGTAGCGGCGGTGCCCGCCGAGCGTGCGGATCGATGTGAGCTTGCCGGCCTTCGCCCACCGCGTGACCGTCTTGGGGTCGACGCGGAACATCGTGGCGACCTCAGCCGGGGTCAGCAGCGGCTCGGCATCAGGGGTGCGAGCGGTCATGAGCGGCCTCCTCGGGAGAACCGAACCTTCTCGGTTCTTTCCTCTAAATTCTGCACCTTGACCCGCGTTGCCCGAAATGGCGGACGCGAGTCGAGTCGGTTATAGGACGAACGGCTTGTCCTCGGCACTACAACTACACCATCTGTCCAGCCGCGTCGGCCAAACCGATGGAATTGCCCTCCCAGGTGTTCATCAGCGACGGAAGCCGATGGACCATGCCATAGCGGACAGTCACGCCACTGTGACGATCAGTCACAGTGGCGATCAGGAGTCATCAGACCCCCCAAAGCGTGCAATGCTGAGAATCCCCCCACAATCAAGCGCAAGTGGACGGAAGGAGCCCTCCCCGGGCCCCTTGTCCTATTTTGGCATGAGGGGGGGCAAGTGGCGCAAGGGCGGTGTACGTGCGGTCCATCACCCTTGTGACACCTTTGGAGCAAAAGACCGGATCGGGACCAACATCCCGTCAGGTCACCAAGGTGGCGTTACCGTACGCTGTTCGACGTCGTATCGGCCGTGACGTACGTCACTTACGGCTCGTCAGTTCGCGGAACGCCTGTCCCGCACCGACCGCCAGCGCTCCACCAGCCGCCCGTAGGCCTCCCCGGCGGCGGCCCCGTCCCCGCGGCGCAGCGCGTCGATGCCCTCGGCCACGTCGGCTGCCGAGTGGTCGTCCTCGAGCTCGCCGGCCGGCAGCACGTGGACGAGACCGCCGTAGTCCAGCTCCACCAGCGAGCGCGGGTGAAACTCCTCCAGCCAGCGGCCCACGTCCACCAGGCCGTCGATCAGCGGCCCCTCCTCGATGGCGTCCTTGAGCGCGCGCAGCCCGCGCGCCACCCGCCGCCGGGCCTGGACCATGGGCGTGCGGTAACGCAGCACGGGCGGCTCCGCGCCGGCCGCCCCGGGGTCGCCGGTGCCCTTGGCGTACTCCCGCTCCTCGTCGGAGACCAGCACGAACCAGTTGAGCGGCACCTGCCAGGTCGCGGTGCGGATCCAGGGACGGGCGTCGGGGTTGCGGGCGAGCCAGCGCTCGTAGTCCCGGCTGGCCTGCTGGCGCACGACCGGGGGCAGCGCCGCGTCCAGGACGGGCGGCGGCAGCTCCTCGGTGAGGCCGACGAGAGCCTGCCAGCCGCGCAGCCGGGTCCGCCAGGGGCAGACGCAGACCACGCCGTCGACGTCCAGGACGAAGGCGTCGCCGCTCTCCTGCACCGGCACCGGGATCGGCGGGGTGGGCAGCAGGTCGGCCAGGGAGCGGCGCAGCTCGTCCTGGCAGGAGGGACGGTCGGGGCGCCGGGCGTACCGCGCCCAGTGGTCGCGTTCCGGCTCGGGAAAGGCGGCCAGCGGCTCGTACACACGCAGGTACGTGGCGTAGGGCACGATCACCGAGGACACCTTGGACACGCCTGCTCCCTCCCCATCGGATTCGGCTCGAAACCCTCGCGGGACGGGCACGGGATCCGCACGAGCCGGGCTCGACGCGGACGGGAGAACACTGCAAATCGTGCCACGCCGATACGTGCGCGGAAGGCCCCGGAGAGTGATCCTTAACACTGCGCGGATGGCGCGCGGGCACAGGCTCTACGCTCATGCCACAGCACCCGCCACCCGCACGGGAGCTGGCCCGAGAACCACCGCCGCTACTTTCCAGGAGTCACCACAGTGACCGACGTGACCGGCGCACCTGCTGATGTACTGCACACCCTGTTCCACTCGGACCAGGGCGGTCATGAGCAAGTCGTGCTCTGCCAGGACCGCGCCAGCGGACTCAAGGCCGTCATCGCCATCCACTCCACCGCCCTGGGCCCCGCGCTCGGCGGTACGCGCTTCTACCCGTACGCGACCGAGGCGGAGGCCGTCGCCGACGCCCTCAACCTCGCGCGCGGCATGTCGTACAAGAACGCCATGGCCGGTCTCGGCCACGGCGGCGGCAAGGCGGTGATCATCGGGGACCCCGAGCACCACAAGAGCGAGGAGCTGCTGCTCGCCTACGGGCGGTTCGTGGCCTCGCTCGGCGGGCGGTACGTCACCGCGTGTGACGTCGGCACGTACGTCGCCGACATGGACGTCGTGGCGCGCGAGTGCCGCTGGACGACGGGCCGCTCCCCGGAGAACGGCGGGGCCGGCGACTCCTCCGTGCTCACCGCCTTCGGCGTCTACCAGGGCATGCGGGCCTCCGCCCAGCACCTGTGGGGCGACCCCTCGCTGCGCGACCGCCGGGTCGGCGTCGCGGGCGTCGGCAAGGTCGGGCACCACCTGGTGCGGCACCTGCGGGAGGAGGGCGCCGAGGTCGTGATCACGGACGTGCGCGCGGAGGCCGTGCGGCGCGTCCTCGACCAGCACGCCGAGGGCGTCACGGCCGTCGCGGACACGGAGGCGCTGATCCGCGTGGAGGGCCTGGACATCTACGCCCCCTGCGCGCTCGGCGGCGCGCTGAACGAAGACTCCGTGCCGGCGCTGACCGCCCGGGTGGTGTGCGGCGCCGCCAACAACCAGCTGGCCCACCCGGGCGTGGAGAAGGACCTCGCCGACCGCGGGATCCTCTACGCGCCGGACTACGTGGTGAACGCCGGCGGGGTCATCCAGGTGGCCGACGAGCTGCACGGGTTCGACTTCGACCGGTGCAGGGCGAAGGCGGCGAAGATCTTCGACACCACGCTGGCCATATTCGCACGTGCGAAGGAAGACGGCATTCCGCCGGCCGCCGCGGCCGACCGGATCGCCGAGTCGCGGATGGCCGAGGGCAGGGCTTCGCACAGCTGAGCGGTACCCGTCGGCGGCAACTTGGAGACAACTCTCACTTCCGTCGGCGGGTCGCCCCCGGATAAGTGGTTAAAATCGCCACTGACCAGCGAGGACGGGGCGCCTCGAAGGTCCTGGGCACACGCGCGTGCTGCGGGCGACGTACCGTATGGGCGCGGGCTCAGGTACCGTGGAAGCCCTACGGACCGGCCTCTCCGCGGAGAGTCCGTTCCAGATCATGAACGCGTGTCAGACTCTGGGGCCGTCGAGCCCCGTCGTTGAGGGGGTCGAGCCATGGGGCGCGGCCGGGCCAAGGCCAAGCAGACGAAGGTCGCCCGCCAGCTGAAGTACAACAGCGGCGGGACGGACCTGTCACGCCTGGCCGAGGAGCTGGGCGCATCGACGTCGAACCAGTCGCCGAACGGCGACCGTTTCGAGGACGATGAGCAGGACGACGACGATCTGTACTCTCGTTACGCCGACCTCTATGAGGACGACGACGAGGATGAGGACGACCAGTCCTCGCAACACCGTCGCGGCGCTTGACCTTGCACTGAGCACTCACCCGGTCGGTGACTTCGGTCACCGACCGGGTTCTGTGCTGCCCGCAGGTCTCAGCGCTGGTGGTCGCCGACCAGTTCGGCACCGGTGGTGTGCTCGCCCCGGGCCGTGATCTCGCCCGCCACCCAGGCGTCGACCCCGCGGTCGGCCAGCGTCGCGAGGGCGGCGTCCGTCGACTCCTCGGGGACGATCGCGATCATGCCGACGCCCATGTTGAGGGTCTTCTCCAGCTCCAGCCGCTCGACGCCGCCGGTCCTGGCGACGAGGTCGAAGACCGGGCCGGGCGTCCAGGTGGAGCGGTCGACGGTGGCGTGCAGGGTGTCCGGGATCACCCGGGCCAGGTTGGCGGCCAGGCCGCCGCCGGTGACGTGGCTGAAGGCGTGCACGTCGGTGGTCCGGGTGAGCGCCAGGCAGTCCAGCGAGTAGATCTTCGTCGGCTCCAGCAGCTCCTCGCCCAGGGTGCGGCCGAGCTCCTCGATCCGCGAGTCGAGCGACAGGCCCGCGGTCTTCAGCAGCACATGGCGGACCAGGGAGTACCCGTTCGAGTGAAGCCCGGAGGACGCCATGGCGATCACGGTGTCGCCCTCGCGGATGCGGTCCGCGCCGAGCAGCCGGTCGGCCTCCACGACGCCCGTACCGGCGCCGGCCACGTCGAAGTCGTCCTCGCCCAGCAGACCCGGGTGTTCGGCCGTCTCGCCGCCCACCAGGGCGCAGCCTGCCAGCACGCAGCCCTCCGCGATGCCCTTGACGATGGCGGCGACCCGCTCGGGGTGGACCTTGCCGACGCAGATGTAGTCGGTCATGAACAGCGGCTCGGCACCGCACACGACGATGTCGTCCATGACCATGGCGACCAGGTCGTGGCCGATGGTGTCGTACACGCCCAGCTGCCGGGCGATGTCGACCTTGGTGCCCACGCCGTCCGTGGCGGAGGCGAGCAGCGGGCGCTCGTAGCGCTTGAGGGCGGAGGCGTCGAAGAGCCCGGCGAAGCCGCCGATGCCGCCGAGGACCTCGGGGCGCCGGGTCTTCTTGACCCACTCCTTCATGAGCTCCACCGCGCGGTCGCCCGCCTCGATGTCGACGCCCGCGCTCGCGTAGCTGGCGCCGCCCACGGCATTACTGGTCTCGGAAGACATGACCTTGAGAACTTTCGTGTCGTACGACGGGGCTTACGGGCGACGGATCGCGTCGGCGGCGGCCGTGGCCGCCGGACCGGCCGCGAGCTCGGTCTCCAGCAGCTGCTTGCCGAGCAGCTCGGGGTCCGGGAGCTCCATCGGGTACTCGCCGTCGAAACAGGCGCGGCACAGGTCCGGCTTGGCGATGGTGGTCGCCTCGATCATGCCGTCGATGGAGATGTACGCCAGCGAGTCGGCGCCCAGCGAGGTGCCGATCTCGTCGATGGTCATGCCGTTGGCGATGAGCTCGGCCCGGGTGGCGAAGTCGATGCCGAAGAAGCAGGGCCACTTCACCGGCGGCGAGGAGATCCGGATGTGGACCTCGGCGGCGCCCGCCTCGCGCAGCATGCGGACCAGGGCGCGCTGGGTGTTGCCGCGCACGATGGAGTCGTCGACGACGACCAGGCGCTTGCCCTTGATGACTTCCTTCAGCGGGTTCAGCTTCAGTCGGATGCCGAGCTGGCGGATGGTCTGCGAGGGCTGGATGAAGGTCCGGCCGACGTAGGCGTTCTTCACCAGGCCCGCGCCGAAGGGGATGCCGCTGGCCTCCGCGTAGCCGATGGCGGCCGGGGTGCCGGACTCCGGGGTCGCTATGACCAGGTCGGCCTCGACGGGGGCTTCCTTCGCCAGCCTGCGGCCCATCTCGACGCGCGAGAGGTAGACGTTCCGCCCTGCGATGTCGGTGTCCGGGCGGGCCAGGTACACGTACTCGAAGACGCAGCCCTTGGGCTTCGCTTCCGCGAACCGGGAGGTGCGCAGGCCGTTCTCGTCGATGGCGACGAACTCGCCCGGCTCGATCTCCCGGACGAAGCTCGCGCCGCAGATGTCGAGGGCGGCGGACTCGGAGGCGACCACCCAGCCGCGCTCCAGGCGGCCGAGGACCAGCGGGCGGATGCCCTGCGGGTCGCGGCCGGCGTAGAGGGTGTGCTCGTCCATGAAGACGAGGGAGAAAGCGCCACGGACCTTCGGCAGGACCGTGTGGGCGGCTTCCTCGATGGTCAGCGGCTTGCCGTCGTCGTCGACCTGGGCCGCGAGGAGCGCGGTGAGCAGGTCGGTGTCGTTGGTCGCCGCGACCCGGGGGGAACGGCCGCCGGGTTCCTTCGGCAGTTCGGCGACCATCTCGGCGAGCTGCGCCGTGTTGACCAGGTTGCCGTTGTGGCCGAGCGCGATGGAGCCCTGCGCGGTGGCCCGGAACGTCGGCTGGGCGTTCTCCCACACGGAGGCGCCCGTGGTCGAGTAGCGGGCGTGTCCGACCGCGATGTGACCCTGGAGCGAACCGAGCGAGGTCTCGTCGAAGACCTGGGAGACCAGGCCCATGTCCTTGAAGACGAGGATCTGGGAGCCATTGCTGACCGCGATTCCCGCGGATTCCTGACCCCGGTGCTGGAGGGCGTAGAGCCCGAAGTACGTGAGCTTTGCGACCTCTTCACCCGGAGCCCAGACACCGAAGACGCCACAAGCGTCCTGGGGGCCCTTCTCACCGGGGAGCAGATCGTGATTGAGTCGACCGTCACCACGTGGCACGCTCCCGAGTGTAGGCGAGGTCGACCACTGGTCCGAATTGACGATACGTGCCCGTTACCGGGCAGGCGATGTCGATCACCTTGGGGCTTTCTACGTTTCCCCTGGTCAGAGTGGCGCCTCGGGGAGCGGCTCGGCGGCCGTGCGCGCGGTCGGGGGCCGTCGCGGGGCCCTCGTACCCGTGGATGAGTGAGGTGTCGCACATCATTCGGGTGCGCTGCGGGTGAGGTGCACGCGGTCGCCGTGACCGTTGGTGGCGGTGAGCTTCCCGTCGTCGGTCCTGACGGTGAGGGTCTGGCCGGCGAGTGCCCGGGCGAGGGTGCGCTCGAAGGTCATGCGGGGGCGGTCGCAGGCCATCCGGGTGGTGCGGAGGTCACCGAAGGTGATCCGGTCGCCGCGGACGGTGGCCCGCGCGCTGAACTGGTTGCAGCCGAGGTTGCCGGCCGCCCTGCCGCCCTCGTCGATGCGGAGGCGGGCGGAGGCCGGGGCACGGTGGAGGGCGCCGTCGGCGGTGACGCTGTCGACGCGCCAGTCGACGCCGGTGACCGGTTGCCGGACCGCCACCGAGCCGCTGCCCGCCCGCTCGCCGCCGCAGGCCACCGCGAGGGGGACGAGGGCGGCGGCCGCGGTCCGGGTGATGCGCCGCTTCCTGATCCGGTTCATGGCGATTCGACGGGTTTCGCGCCCGTCCGGTTCCGGGCGCGCGGTCCCGGCGGGTCAGGACATCAGCGGCAGCAGGCCCCCGAGGTCCGCCCGTTCGCCGCTCGCGCTGACCTTGGTCTGAGCGAGGGCGTCCGTCCAGGCCAGCCGGCCGGTGGCGAGCCGGATCCAGGTCAGCGGGTCGGTCTCGACGACGTTGGGCGGGGTGCCGCGGGTGTGCCGGGGCCCTTCGACGCACTGCACGACGGCGTACGGGGGGACGCGCACCTCGGTGGAGCCGCCGGGCGCCTTCACGGCGAGCGCGTCGGCGAGGAGCCGGGTGGTGGCGGCGAGGGCCTGCCGGTCGTACGGCACCTCGAGGCCGGGCACGGCGGCGTTCAGGTCGTCGGTGTGGACGACGAGTTCCACGGCGCGGGTGACGAGGTAGTCGGCGAGCGGCAGGACGCCCGCGTTGGTCTGCAGCAGCCGGGTGCCGGGGTGGGTGTCGAGCTGCTCGACGAGGTCGCGCGCGATGCGGTCGAGGTAGGCGTCGAGGTCGGGGTGCTGCTCGGCGAGCCGCCGGGTGAACTCGTCGATGGCCGCGGAGTGGGCGGAGGTCGCGAACGGCCATTCGACGAGGGCGGCGCGGACGGCGTCCTGCCGCGCCGGCTCCGGCAGGACGAGGGAGCGCTCGATGGCCGTGAGCGCCATCCCCATGTGCGCGACCAGCTCCCGTACGGTCCAGTCGCCGAGCCGGGTGGGCAGCGCGAGCTGCTCGGACGTGAGCCCGCGCACGGCCCCCTGCACATGGGCGAGCTGGCCGAGGACCGCCGTGCGGGTCCTGGCGGGGTCGTACGTCCGGGTGCGCTTCTTGGCCGTGGGCATGCCGGCGAGCCTACGGCTTCGCGCCGTGTCCGCTCAGGCCCTTTCCGCCCGGCCGCTACGGGCGGAGGTGTCAGGAGGTGAGGTCGGAGCCCGGGGTGATCACCCAGTGGTTGCTGCGGATGACCCGGCCGGCGAAGTCGACCTCGGTCTCGCCGAGCAGGCGGAAGCCGAGGGATCCGCAGATGCCGTTCGAAGGCCCGTTGCCCGTCGCGGGGAAGGCGTGGATGTCTCCCCACCGGTCCTCGTCGCGGGCCTGTTCCAGGAGGGCACGGGTGGCGAGCTTGCCGAAGCCGCGGCCCTGGAACTCGGGCAGGACCATCCAGCCGATCTCCGCGATCGGCTCCTCGCCGGACTCGTGCGACCAGAGGCACACCTGGCCCGCGACGCTTTCGGGGGCGCCGGGATCAGGGACGATCATCTTGATCCAGGCGGTGTCGGCCATCGCTGCCTCGGCGTCCCTGCGCACCTTGTCCGTCATGCCCTCGCTGGGCAACGGCCCGCCGAGGTCCCGCATCAGCACGGGATCGCAGCGCATACGAAGGTAGGCGTCGACGTCGTCCGGGGTGACATCACGCAACAGCATGGCGGGCTCCTCGACGGTGGTGATCGCGACGACCGGGGTCCGGTCACGCCGCGCGTCCGTACGCTACGACGCCCCGATCCGGCACGGCACGGCGCCGCAGCCTGCGACCCGCGTCTTGTGGCACCCGCCGGCCACCCCGCCGGAGGACGCGCAGCCCCGGAGGAGCGCACGTGCGACGGCCCCGCCTGTCCTCAGCGACAGGCGGGGCCGTGCGGAGACCCCCGGTTACGCCAGCAGCGCCGGAATGGTCTCCTCGTGCGTCCTGCGCAGCTCTTCCAGGGTCACCTCGAACTCGCCCTGGAGCTCGACCGTGTGCCCGTCCACGACGCCGACGCGGGTGGCCGGCAGGCCTCGCGCGCCGCACATGTCGGTGAAGCGGACCTCCTCCGAGCGCGGCACGGCGACGATCGCGCGGCCCGCGGACTCGGAGAAGAGGAAGGTGAAGGCGTCCAGACCGTCGGGGACGACCAGACGGGCGCCCTTGCCGCCGAGGAGCGCCGACTCCACGACCGCCTGGACCAGACCGCCGTCGGACAGGTCGTGCGCGGAGTCGATCATGCCGTCGCGCGAGGCGGAGATCAGGATCTCGGCGAGCAGCCGCTCGCGCTCCAGGTCGACCTTCGGGGGCAGGCCGCCGAGGTGGTCGTGGATCACCTGCGACCAGGCCGAACCGCCGAACTCCTCCCGCGTGTCGCCGAGGAGGTACAGCAGCTGGCCCTCCTCCTGGAAGGCGACCGGGGTGCGGCGGGCGACGTCGTCGATGACACCGAGGACGGCGACGACCGGGGTCGGGTGGATGGCCGCCTCGCCCGTCTGGTTGTAGAGCGAGACGTTGCCGCCGGTCACCGGGGTGCCGAGCTGCAGGCAGCCGTCCGCGAGGCCGCGTACCGCCTCCGCGAACTGCCACATGACCGCCGGGTCCTCGGGCGAGCCGAAGTTCAGGCAGTCGGAGACCGCCAGCGGCTTCGCGCCGGTGGTGGCGACGTTGCGGTACGCCTCCGCGAGGGCCAGCTGGGCGCCGGTGTACGGGTCGAGCTTGGCGTACCGGCCGTTGCCGTCGGTCGCGATGGCGACGCCGAGGCCGGTGGCCTCGTCGACGCGGATCATGCCGGAGTCCTCGGGCTGGGCGAGGACGGTGTTGCCCTGCACGAAGTGGTCGTACTGCGAGGTGATCCACTTCTTGGAGGCCTGGTTGGGGGAGCCGACCAGCTTCAGGACCTGGTCCTTCAGCTCCTCGCCCGACGCCGGCCGGGGCAGCTTGTTCGCGTCGTCGGCCTGGAGCTCGTCCTGCCAGGACGGGCGGGCGTACGGGCGCTCGTAGACCGGGCCCTCGTGCGCGACCGTGCGCGGGTCGACGTCGACGATCTTGCCGCCGTGCCAGTAGATCTCGAGGCGGTCGCCGTCGGTCACCTCACCGATGACGGTGGCGATGACGTCCCACTTGTCGCAGATCTCCAGGAACCGGGCGACCTTCTCCGGCTCCACGACCGCGCACATGCGTTCCTGCGACTCGCTCATGAGGATTTCCTCGGGCGAGAGCGTGGAGTCGCGCAGGGGCACGTCGTCGAGCGTCACGCGCATACCGCCGGAGCCGTTGGAGGCGAGCTCGGACGTGGCGCAGGACAGGCCGGCCGCGCCGAGGTCCTGGATGCCGACGACCAGCTTCTCCTGGAAGGCCTCCAGGGTGCACTCGATGAGCAGCTTCTCCTGGAAGGGGTCGCCGACCTGCACGGCCGGGCGCTTCGACGGCTTGGCGTCGTCGAAGGTCTCCGAGGCCAGGATCGAGGCGCCGCCGATGCCGTCGCCGCCGGTCCGGGCCCCGTACAGGATGACCTTGTTGCCGGCGCCGGACGCCTTCGCGAGGTGGATGTCCTCGTGCCGCATCACACCGATGGCACCGGCGTTGACCAGTGGGTTGCCCTGGTAGCAGGCGTCGAAGACGACCTCGCCGCCGATGTTGGGCAGGCCCAGGCAGTTGCCGTAGCCGCCGATGCCGGCGACGACGCCGGGCAGCACACGCTTGGTGTCGGGGTGGTCGGCCGCGCCGAACCGCAGCGGGTCGACCACGGCGACCGGGCGCGCCCCCATCGCGATGATGTCGCGCACGATGCCGCCGACGCCCGTGGCCGCGCCCTGGTAGGGCTCGACGTAGGAGGGGTGGTTGTGCGACTCGACCTTGAAGGTGACCGCGTAGCCCTGGCCGACGTCGACGACACCGGCGTTCTCACCGATGCCGACGAGGAGGGCGTCGGACTCGGGGGCCTTCTCGCCGAACTGGCGCAGGTGCACCTTGGAGGACTTGTAGGAGCAGTGCTCGGACCACATGACCGAGTACATGGCCAGCTCGGCGCCGGTCGGGCGGCGGCCGAGGATCTCCACGACCCGCTCGTACTCGTCCTTCTTCAGGCCGAGTTCGGCCCAGGGCAGCTCGACGTCGGGGGTCGCGGCCGCGTGCTCGACCGTGTCCAGAGGCGTCCGGCTCATGCGTTGACCAGCTTCTTGAGGATCGAGGTGAAGAAGGGGAGGCCGTCGGTGCGGCCGGACCCGATGAGGGGCTCGACGGCGTGCTCCGGGTGCGGCATCAGGCCGACGACGTTGCCGGCCTCGTTGGTGATGCCGGCGATGTCGCGGAGCGAGCCGTTCGGGTTGTGGTCGAGGTACCGGAACGCGACCCGGCCCTCGGCCTCCAGCTGGTCGAGCGTGTACTCGTCGGCGACGTACCGGCCGTCCATGTTCTTCAGCGGGATGTGGATCTCCTGGCCCGCGCGGTAGTCGCCGGTCCAGGAGGTCTCCGCGTTCTCCACCCGCAGCTTCTGGTCACGGCAGATGAAGTGGAGGTGGTCGTTGCCGAGCATCGCGCCCGGGAGCAGGTGGGCCTCGGTGAGGATCTGGAAGCCGTTGCAGATGCCGAGGACCGGCAGGCCGGCCTTCGCCTGCTCGACGACGGGCTCCATCACCGGCGAGAAGCGCGCGATGGCGCCGGCGCGCAGATAGTCGCCGTAGGAGAAACCCCCGCACAGCACCACGGCGTCGACCTGCTTGAGGTCCTTGTCCTTGTGCCACAGGGCGACCGGTTCGGCACCCGCGAGACGGATCGCCCGCTGGGTGTCCCGGTCGTCGAGGCTGCCCGGGAAAGTGACGACGCCAATACGAGCGGTCACTTCGCGGCCTCCGCGACTTCCTCCACCTTGACGGTGAAGTCCTCGATCACGGTGTTGGCGAGGAAGGATTCGGCAAGATCGTGAATGCGGGCGAGCGCGGCCTCGTCGACCGGCCCGTCAACTTCCAGTTCGAATCGCTTTCCCTGACGTACATCGGAGATGCCTTCGAAACCCAGTCGCGGCAGTGCGCGCTGCACCGCCTGGCCCTGGGGGTCGAGGATCTCCGGCTTGAGCATGACGTCGACTACGACGCGTGCCACTGGCACTCCCGGTGTGTGGTGCTGAGCAGGTTCCTTCAGACTACCCGCACAAAATTTCTACGCGGGTAGAGTTGTAGGAACCTACGTGAGGGCCATCACGATCCGGTGTCGGACGGCGGTCGCAACGAAAAGTTCTGGGAAAGTTCGGGGATCCGTCCGCAGGCTCTATTGCGCCGGGACACGCGGACGGATTTAGCCGGGCTTCACTTCGCAATGCCGGGCACTGTACAAATGAATTAGCAATAGTCGATACTTTGCCCATTAGCAGGCGGACAGTCGACATCTCCGGGGCGTCATGGCACGTCATGACCGGCGAGGTGTCGCACGAAGGGACCGATATTCGTGGCGCAGAAGGTCGTGGTCACTCTCTTTGACGACATCGACGGCTCGGAAGCGGCGGAAACGATCGCCTTCGGACTGGACGGCAAGTCGTACGAGATCGACCTGAACCAAGCCAATGCCAAGAAACTGCGTAAGGCCCTCGAGCCGTACGTGGCGGCCGGCCGCAAGCGGTCGAAGTCGGGCAAGGCCTACCGCCAGACGGAGGTCGCCCCCGACCCCGCGGCGGTGCGCGCCTGGGCACAGGCGAACAAGATGGACGTACCGGCGCGCGGCCGCATCCCCAAGAAGGTCTACGAGGCGTTCAGCGCGGCACAGTGACGCCCGCGAGGGGTGAGCTCCCAGGGTCCGTCAGCGGGCCCTGGGAGCAGCCGACTTGCGCAACCCCCCTGCTGGTCAGCTAATGTCTGGAGCACGCCGAGGGGCGAGGCCGAAAGGCCACGGCCCACGGAGTACGTGCGGGTGTAGTTCAGTAGTAGAACATCCCCCTTCCAGGGGGAAGGCGCAGTGTGCAATTCCTGTCACCCGCTCTGCACCGCCGGTCCTGATCAGCTTGTGGATCAGGTAGGCTGGTGCTCGCACCAACCGGTGGGAGCCGGTCGGGAGCAGTGCGGACGTAGCTCAGTTGGTAGAGCGCAACCTTGCCAAGGTTGAGGTCGCGAGTTCGAGCCTCGTCGTCCGCTCCAGAGAAGCCCCGGTCATACGGCCGGGGCTTTTTCCGTTGCCCCACACGTCTTCCATTGCCCCACACGTCTTCCGTTGCCCCACACGTCTGACATTCGTCGCCCCGGGTCATGACACCGCGCACTGCCGTGGCCTCCGGGCCGCCGCGACGCTGGGGACATGGACAACGACGAACACGAGCATGTGATCGAGGTCACCGACCTGCGGCGCGTGTACGGGGGCGTCCTGGGGCGGAACCTGTCCGTCATCTCGCTGAAGAGCGAACTCGCCGTGCAACCGGCCCGGCGCGGGCGGCCGGAGGCGGTGGAACAGATGATCGAGGTACAGCGCATCGCGCAGGAGTCCCAGCGGGAGGTGCGGGAGGTCGTACGCGGCTACCGGGAGGCCGATCCCGGCGCGGAACTCCTCGGCGCCCAGGGCGTGCTGACGGCGGCCGGGATCGACCGCCAGGTCACCGCGGACGCCGCCGGGCTGCCCGCCGACGTGCAGTCCGCGCTCGGCTGGGTGGTACGGGAGGCGACGACGAACGTGCTGCGGCACGGGGACGCGGGGCGGTGCGCGGTGGGGCTGCGGAGACAGGAAGGCTGCGTGGTGCTGACGGTCGAGAACGACGGGGTCACGGGCCCCGGCGGAAGGGGCGGCTCGGGGCTCGCCGGGCTGCGGGAACGGCTGGCGGCGGTGGACGGGACGCTCGAGGCGGGACCCGTGGGGGCGGACGGGTTCAGGTGGGTGGCCGAGGTGCCCTTGGCCCCCGTGGCCGTGGGAGCGGCGGTGAACGGGGTCGCCTCGTGAGTGCCCCGGTACGCCTGTTGCTCGCCGACGACGAGCATCTGATCCGGGGCGCACTGGCCGCGCTGCTCGCGCTGGAGGACGACCTCCTGGTCGTCGCGGAGGCGGCCACCGGTCCGGAGGCGCTGGCGATGGCACGGGCCCACGCACCCGATGTGGCGGTCCTGGATCTGCGGATGCCGGGCGCCGACGGTGTGAAGGTCGCCACAGCCCCGCGGGCCGGGCTGCCCGGCTGCCAGGTGCTCATCGTCACCGGGCACGGACGGCCCGGACATCTGAGACGGGCCCTCGCGGCGGGTGTGCGGGGCTTCGTGCCCAAGACGGTCAGTGCGCAGCGGCTCGCGGAGATCATCCGTACCGTGCACGCCGGGAACCGCTACGTCGGCCCGGAGTTGGCCGCCGACGCGATCTCCGCCGGGGACTCGCCGCTGACCGCGCGGGAGGCGGAGGTGCTGGAGCCGGCCGCCGACGGGGCGCCGGTCGCGGAGATCGCCGAGCGGGCCGCGCTGTCACCGGGCACCGTGCGCAACTACCTCTCCTCGGCCACGACGAAGCTCGGGGCGGAGAACCGGCACACGGCCGTGCGTCTCGCCCGGGAGCGAGGTTGGGTATAGTTGCTCTCGCGCCACGGCGCACTGCGGACGTAGCTCAGTTGGTAGAGCGCAACCTTGCCAAGGTTGAGGTCGCGAGTTCGAGCCTCGTCGTCCGCTCCGCCCGAAGGCCCCCGGTTTCCGCCGGGGGCCTTTCGCGTTCCTGCGGTTTCGCGTTCCTGCGGCTGCGCTTCCTACGACCAGCTGACGCCCGTCAGACGCTCGTACGCCTCGACGTACTTCGCCCGGGTCGCCTCCACGACCTGCTGCGGCAGCGGCGGCGGGGGCTGCTCGCTTCGCCGGTCCCAGCCGGACTCGGCGGAGGTCAGCCAGTCACGGACGAACTGCTTGTCGTACGAGGGCTGCGCGCGGCCCGGCTGCCACTGGTCGGCCGGCCAGAAGCGGGAGGAGTCCGGGGTGAGGACCTCGTCGGCGAGGACGAGCGTGTCACCGTCGAAGCCGAACTCGAACTTGGTGTCGGCCAGGATGATCCCGCGGTCGCGGGCGATGTCCCGGCCCCGGCCGTAGACGGCGAGGGTGGCCTGGCGCAGCCGGGCGGCGGTGTCGGCGCCGACCTGGCGGGCGACCTCCTCGTAGGAGACGTTCTCGTCGTGCTCGCCCACCTCGGCCTTGGTGGCCGGGGTGAAGATCGGGGCGGGCAGCTCGGAGCCGTCGACGAGACCTTCGGGGAGGGCGAGGCCGCAGACCGTACGGGACTCCTGGTACTCGGCGAGGCCCGAGCCGGTGAGGTAGCCACGGGCCACGCACTCGACCGGGACCATCTTCAGGGACTTGCAGACCAGGGTGCGGCCCTGCCAGTCGGCGGGGGCGCCGGCGGGCAGGGCGGTGCTGATCACGTGGTTCGGGGCCAGGTCGCGCAGCTGGTCGAACCACCACAGGGAGAGCTGGGTGAGGATACGGCCCTTGTCGGGGATCTCCGTCGGCAGCACCCAGTCGTAGGCGGACATACGGTCGCTGGCGACCATCACGAGGTCTCCCGCCTCGTTCTGGTACAGCTCGCGCACCTTGCCGGTGTGCAGGTGCACCAGACCCGGAACCTGGATCGGTTCGGGCTTTTCGACGAATCCGGACACGGTTCCTCCCCGTGGTCGAACAAGAGGGGCGCCCGCAGGGCTCCCACAGGGCGGCGGTGGGAGACGGGCAGGCCTATGGCTCGATTGTCCCGTAGGGGACACGGGGCCAGGACGGCGGGTCGGTGGTGATCGCGCGCGCCGGTGGTCAGTCGCGTTTGCAGATACGGTCCAGCAGATTGGCCGTGGCGCGCTGGATACGGGGGTCCGTATGGCCGGGGCGGTCCAGGGCCGGGGACCAGGCGAAGGTGCCGGCCGCGAACACCAGGGCGCCGGAGGGGGCGCGGTAGAGGGAAGTCTCCTGGTGGCGCAGGACGCCTTCGCTGTCGGTGTACGGGGAGTGGGCGAGCAGGATGCGCTCCTCGTGCTCGGGGAGCGGGGTGCGCGGGAAGTAGCGGTCGGCCTCGCCGGCGACCATGCCCTTGATCTCGTCGCCCTCGTGCGCGCCCGTCGACTCCCACAGCCAGTGCGAGGCGTTGCGCACGACCAGGGGGTGCGGCTCGGGGACCCGGCCCGCGTACTGGATGCCGACCAGCCGCTGCTCGGGGCGGTCGATCTCGCGCCAGAGCACGGGCCTGCCCGGACCCTTGCGTTTGCGGCAGGTCAGCAGGCGGTCGGGGACGCCGGAGGGGGACGGGCCGAGCTCGACCTGCCAGTACATGGTGTTGGCGGAGAGGAAGACGAGGGAGGTGCCGTTCTCCCGGGCCAGCTCCGCCGTGCGGCGCATCTGCGTCGACCAGTACTCGTCGTGGCCGGGGAAGACCAGCCCCCGGTAGCGGGTGGGGTCGACCCGGCCGGCGTGCAGGTCGCGGGCGTCGGCGTAGGCGATGTCGTAGCCGTAGCGCTCGGCCCAGCGGATGAAGTCGTAGGCGTGGCCGACGTGCAGGGGCAGGCCAGCGCCCGCGTAGGGACGGTCGAAGGAGACCGTCGTCGCCGCGTCGGCCTCGCCCAGCAGACGGCCCTTCTCGTCCCAGGCGTGGTAGAGGCTGGCGCCGGTGTGGCCGTCCTCCGGGTAGAGGTTGTAGGCCTGCCAGGTGATGTCGGGCAGCAGCAGGAGCAGGTCGGCCGGGTGGTCGTCCCGGACGGTGAAGGGCACGTGGGAGCGGTAGCCGTCGGCCGTGGTGAGCACCGCGACGTAGGCGCCGATCGTCCAGTACGACGGGATCTGCAGGCGCCAGGAGAGCCACCAGTGGTGGCAGGAGACCGTGCGGTCGGCGGTCAGCGGCGCGGGCTGGACGATCCCGGAGAGGCGGGGGCTGGTGGTGATCTTGGCCGCGCCGTCGCCGCCGTAGTGGCCGATGCGGTAGATGTCCACGCTGAACTGCTGGGGCGGGTCGACGGTGATGTGGAAGTCGACGGCCTCGCCGGGCGCGACCGCTCCGGTGGAGGTGAAGCCCTTGATCTGGCGGTGCACGTCGTCGGCGGAGCGCGGGCCGCCGCCGGAGGTGCGGGGGGCCGGGACGCGCGGGGTGTCCCGGCCGCCGCGGGTCGTCCGTGTGTGCTGCTGGGTGGTGTCCACGTACCAGGGGACGACGTGTCCGGTGTCGTCGAAGTACGTCTCGCTGCCCCGCAGCCAAGGAACCGGGCCCTGCCCGAAGGGGTCCGTGACGGCGTGCGCGAGTGCTCCCGACTCCCAGCGGCGGATGTGGTCCGAGGCCATGGCCGCTCCCCTCCCTCGTCCCCCGTGATCTCGTCTGTCGTGCGGCTTGCGTCGATGCGACTCGGTCTGTGCGCCTGGTGCCTCTGTGCCGGTCTGCCTGGCCCGTCTGCCTGTGCGGTGTGCCTGCCTGGCCGGTGCGCCTGTGCGCCTGTGCGCCTGCCTGGCCGGTGCGCCTGTGTGCCTGTGTGCCTGTCGTATGTCGTACGCGCTTGCCGGGTGCGCGGTCTCCCAGCACATCACATTCAGCACGCGTACGGTCACTATTCGTTGCGAATTGACCTGAACTGGAAGTGCCTGCTCCGGTAAAGCGGCCGTCAGACGAGGCGTACGGGCTTCTCCGGGCGTATGCCCGACTCCACCAGCCAGGCCCGAAGCGGCGTCGGGTCTCCTTCCTCGATCAGGCTGAGCACGCGGGAGGAGAGGTCGGCGGCTCTTTCGCCGTTGACGAGAAGCGAAGGGCCGTCGAGCCAGTCCATCCCCGGACTCGCGCCGGCCGTGTCGACCGCGGCGCAGCACACCATCGCGGTGACGTGATCGGCGAGCAGGTCGCGGTCGGTGCGCGGGGGCTGGAGCGGGAACAGGGGGAGCGCGCCGTCGTCCCAGAGGGCCGTGGCGGGGTGCTGGCCCGCGGTGTCCGGGGCGGCCGTGGCCGCCGGGGCCGCCGGGGTAAGCCCGGTGGCCTCCTCACGGGCCACCTCGGCGCCGAGCCTGGCGGCGAGCATGGCGCTGCGCTCGTTCAGGGGCTCGGTGGCGCCCGGTTCGGTGTGCGCGCCGTGCCGGCCGTCCGCCCCCGTACGGTCTCCCGCGCCCTCGCCCCCGCCGGCCGGCCGCGCGGCGGCGGCCGGCCGGGACGACAGGTGGTCCAGCACCCGGGACAGAGTCGGGCCGTAGGACGCCGTGGGGGCGGGGGCGGGGCGGACGCCCAGGGAGTCCAGGACCCGGTGGAGACGGGCCGCGTCCGTGCGCCAGGTGCGGTCGACGACCTCTTCCGGATACTCCTGCCAGTCGACCGGGGACCAGTCCGGGCCGGGCTCGGCGGGGCCGCCGTGGAAGAGGCGGGCGGCGAGCAGGGAGGCGGCCTCGTCCACCGCGCCGGGCTCCTCGAGCAGATCACAGGCGGGACGTTCGCCCAGCCGGGAGGCGAAGCCCTCGGCCAGCCGGTCCCGTCGGGACAGCTCGGTGAGCGCCGCGACGACGCCCGCGTCCAGCCGGGACGGCCAGCGGCCCATCCGCCAGGCGGGCAGGGCGACCCGGGTCAGCAGCCGGTCCCAGCCCGCGTACGCCAGCCCCACCTGCTCCTGCGCGACGATCCGCAGCCCGTAATCCACAGCCTGTGCACGCTCCGCGGCCGCCGCCGCGACTCCGCGCTCCATCAGGGCCGCGTGCTCCCGGCAGCCGCTCAGCAGGAGCCGGGCCACCCAGCGGAGGCCCGCGCACACCCCCCGGGTCAGCGGGCAGCGACCGGGCGTCGAGGCCACGGCCACCGCCGCGTCCAGCCCCCGCACGAAACGCCGGGCCGCCGCTATGTCCGGCTGCGCGGAGGGCCCCGTACCGGCGACGACCGGGGCGAGCACCGCCCGTAGCTCACCGACCCGCATCCACCACAGGAACGGGGAGCCGATGACGAGAACGGGTGCGGTGGACGTACGGCGACGGCTCCGCCCCGGCCCCGCTGTCCCGTCGCCGGACTCGTGCGGCGGCGGGCCGTGGGCCGGGTGCGTACGGTCCTCCAGCCAGCTGTCGCAGTCCGGCGTGAGCGCTATCGCGGAGGGCGCGGGCACGTCGAGGCGGTCGGCGAGTTCGCGCACCATGCGGTACAGGTCCGGCGCGCGGTCCTCGGCGATCGGCACCGTGGGGCTCACCGCGGGCCGGGCGCGGGCGACGACCAGGCCGATGCCGACGGCAACCAGCAGCACCGCCAGCGCCAGCGCGCTCACGGCCCAGCGTGCGACGTCCCAGCCCCGGCCGACGAGGTGGCCGCCGGCACCGCCCGCCAGCAGGATCACGGCGGCCGCCGCGGGCAGGACGGCGACGGCCAGCGCCCGGCCGCGCACCCGCAGCACGGCGAGGGCCCGGGAACGCGCGGCCTGCGCGCCCGCCTCCATACCCATACCGGTCACGACCGGACCTCACCCCCTCCGTGCTGTCCTCGCGCTGTCCTGGCGTTGGTCACTCCCCCACTGTGGCACCCGTCACTGACATCGCAATGCCGGTGGGCCAAGTGCCGGAAAGCTTGCGCCGCACCATAGTTGGGGCCTGGGCCCCCGTCAGCCGGATGGGGTATCGGTCACTCGATGGAATGGCCTTGGTCAGAGGTGGACGACGCACAGCAAAGGTCAGGCCCCGGATTCGCATCCGGGGCCCGGGTGTCCACAAGGGGTTCACGACCGGCGTTTCTACGCGCCCGCCGCCTCCACGGCCGCCTTCATAGCGATGTCCGAACGGTGCTGGGAGCCGTCGAGGCGGATCCGGGCGACGGCGGTGTACGCCCGGTCGCGCGCCTCCGTCAGGTCCTTGCCGGTGGCCGTGACGGACAGCACCCGTCCGCCCGCGCTTCTGACGGTGTCGCCGTCGCGCCTGGTGCCGGCGTGCAGGACGTAGGCGTGCGGGGCGTCCACGGCCGCCACGTCGTCCAGGCCGGTGATCGGGTCGCCGGTGCGCGGGCTGCCGGGGTAGTTGTGCGAGGCCACGACCACGGTGACCGCCGCGTCGTCGCTCCAGCGCAGCGGCGCGAGGTCGGCCAGGGTGCCGTTCGCGGCGGCGAGCAGGACACCGGCCAGCGGGGTCTTCAGCCGGGCCAGCACGACCTGGGTCTCCGGGTCGCCGAAGCGGGCGTTGAACTCGATGACCCGTACGCCTCGGCCGGTGATCGCGAGACCGGCATAGAGAAGACCGGAAAACGGTGTGCCCCGGCGGCGCATCTCGTCGACGGTCGGCTGCAGGACGGTCTGCAGCACCTCCTCGACCAGCTTCGGGTCGGCCCAGGGCAGCGGGGAGTAGGCGCCCATGCCGCCGGTGTTCGGGCCCTCGTCGCCGTCCAGCGCCCGCTTGAAGTCCTGGGCGGGCTGCAGCGGGACCACCGTCTCGCCGTCGGTGACCGCGAAGAGCGAGACCTCCGGGCCGTCGAGGAACTCCTCGATGACCACCCGCTCGCACTCGGCCGCGTGGGCCTTCGCGGCGTCGAGGTCGGAGGTGACCACGACACCCTTGCCGGCGGCCAGCCCGTCGTCCTTGACCACGTACGGGGCGCCGAAGGCGTCGAGGGCCTCGGCGACCTCGTCGGCGCTCGCGCACACGTACGAGCGGGCGGTCGGTACGCCGGCCGCCGCCATGACGTCCTTGGCGAAGGCCTTGGACCCCTCGAGCTGCGCGGCCTCCCGGGAGGGGCCGAACACCGGAACACCCGCCTCGCGCACGGCGTCGGCGACCCCGGCGACCAGCGGGGCCTCCGGGCCGACCACCACCAGGTCGGCGTCCAGCTCGGTGGCCAGCGCGGACACCGCCTTGCCGTCGAGCGCGTCGACCTGGCGCAGCTCGGCGACCTCGGCGATGCCGGCGTTGCCGGGAGCGCAGTACAGCGCGGTGACGTCGGGATCGAGGGACAGGGAGCGGCACAGGGCGTGTTCGCGGGCGCCGCTGCCGATGACGAGGACCTTCACGGGGGCCAGCCTAGCTGGCGTTCCTCATGAAAGCCGGGGGGCGGGGACCTTGTGTGTTCCTACGAGCGAACGGCTACTCGTTGGAGAACTCCTCCACCACCGTAGCCCCCAGCTCCCGCACGATGAGTTCGTGGCCGGAGAGGGCCGACTCGTCGAGGTCGGGGTCGTCGTCCTCGGGGGTGTCGTCCTCGGGGGCGACCGGGGCCGGCGGCTCGGGGGCGGACGCGCGGGGCGCGGGGGCCTGGGCGGGTGCCGCGGCACCGGGGCCCGAGGACCCGGCCTGCGGCGCCGACGGGCCCGACCCGGCGGTCGCGGGGGCGGACGGGCGCTGCGCAGGGGCGGTCGCGGGGCCGGGCCCGCCGTAGCCACCGCCACCACCGGCGCCGTACCCGGAGGGGCCGGGCCCACCGAAGCCGCCGCTCCCGCCCCCGCCGGCCGACGGGGGGGCCGAGCCGCCGGAGGGGTCGACGAGGGCCTCGATCTTCCACTGCACGTTGAACTGCTCGGCCAGCGCCTGCCTCAGCACGTCCTCGCTGCCGCTGCCGGCGAAGTTGTCGCGGGCACCGGCGTTGACGAAGCCGAGTTGCAGGGTGGTGCCGTCGAAACCGGCCACGTGGGCGTTCTGGCTGAGCAGGATCCAGGTGAAGCGACGGCGGTTCTTGACCGCCTCCAGGATGTTCGGCCAGAGCATGCGCGGGTCGAGGCCGCCGGCGGCCGCGGGGGCCTGGTGGGCGGAGGCGGCCGGAGCGGAGGGCACGGGTGATGCCGGTGGTGCGGGTGGTGCGGCCACCGGGGCTGCCGGGGCCGTCGGGGCCGTCGGGGCCGTCGGGGCCGGGGAAACCGCGGACGTGGACGGCTGTCCGCCGCCGGCCGGGGCGGCCGTGGGCCAGCCACCGGGCCGCCGGCCGC